>JANONE010000511.1:0-9059 GCA_031420675.1 Ilumatobacteraceae bacterium
GTCCACACCGATGGCCCACGCGTCGGACTCGACGGCGGCTTCAATGGTGCCCGCCCCCGAACCGCCGGCGGCGGTGTAGATCACGTCGACGCCATCGGCGTACCAGCCATTGGCGATGACCTTGGCCTTGACGGGTGAACCCCACGCCGCGTTGTCACCGGCAGCGCCGAGGTACTGGACTTCGACCACGATGTCGGGGTTGATGTACTTCGCACCAGCGGTGTAGCCGGCCTCGAACTTCTTGATGAGGTCGATCTCCTGGCCACCGATGAATCCGATGTGGGCCGTCTTGCTCTTCAGCGCGGCAGCCGCACCGACGAGGAACGAACCCTCGTGCTCGGCGAAGCCGAGGAACGTCACGTTGGCCGGGGCATCCGCGATGAAGCCGTCGACGATGGCGTAGGAGGTGTCGGGGTTGGCCGCAGCCACGGTGGCGAGACCGTCACCGAAGGCAAAGCCGATGGCGATGACCGGGTTGTCGCCGGCGGTGGTGAGGGTCTCGAGGTTGGGCTGGCGGTCTTCCGCAGTGGTGGCCTCGAGCTCGTTGATGCTGGCACCGAGTTCGGTCTTGGCCTGGTCGGCTCCACGTGCGGCCGAGTCGTTGAACGTACCGTCGCCGCGACCACCGGTGTCGAACGCGATGCCGACCTTGAGCGCCTTCGTGTCGCTGCTGCTGGAGTCGTCGCCGCACGAAGCAGCCACGAGACCCATAGCCGCAACGAGGGCAATAGCAGCAAAGTGCTTGCTCTTGCGCATGTTGTCTCCCCCTTGGAGTGTTGTTTTGGTTGGATGAGATATCCGCCTTGCAGCGTAGCCGGACGAGGTGTCTGCGCTCCATCGCTCACCGGATCGGTCGCTGGCTCGTAACCTTTCACCGATGTCGAAGTCACCAGGGCAGCGACCCGACCCGGCGGCCCGCGGGCGGGCCAGTCAGCGCACGTACATGGCGCGTCGTCTTGTCGTTCTCTCGCTCGTGTTGCTGGTTGGATGGGGTGTGGTCAGCGTGATCGGTGGCCTGCTCGCCGGCGATGACATGAAACAGGCTGCCGCCGTGCGACCCACCATCAACACGGTCGTCAACGACGGGGGGCCCAGCACTCTGGCGGCCACCACCACCACCGAGTTGCCGGTGAAGGAGCGCTCCGTGCCCTCGGCGGCGGACCCCGCCGAGGTGTTGATCCTCGGCGATTCGGAGGCTGGCAGCTTCGGCCCCTACCTGAAGTCGCTGCTCGACGCCACCGGCATTGTCACCACCGAACTCGACTACAAGACTTCCTCAGGGCTCTCCCGCCCCGATTACTTCGACTGGCCGGCGTACATGCAGCAGATCGTGCCGCAGGTGAACCCCGACATCGTGGTTGTCACGTTCGGCGGCAACGATGCTCAGGGCCTGCGCAACCTCGACAAGTCGTGGGCGGTGAATCACGAGCCGGCCTCGGGCGTCGACGATGCCGACTGGCGTGAGGAGTACGGCAGGCGCGTCGGTGCGGCGATGGACTACCTCAGCGATGGCAACCGCACGCTGATCTGGGTGGGCATCCCCAACGACGACAGCCCCGACGTGACTGCGCGCATGAGGGTGCAGGACCAGGTGGTGCGCGCCGAAGTCGCCAAGCGGCCGAAGGTGCAGTTCGTCGATACGTGGGCCCGGTTCAGTGGTCGCAACGGTGGCTGGGCCGAGTTCGTGGTCGACCCTCGCGACGGCGAGGGCAAGGACGTGCGCGCCGACGACGGGTTCCACCTCAACCAGAACGGTGCCGAGATCCTCGCCATCGACATCGCGGGTGCCGTCGAGGCCGACTTGCGCGACCGCGGCGCCACCATCTGAAGTCCCCGTGGGCTGATCGAACTTGCGGCAACATGAGCTGCAAGCCTGGACTTACCGGAGATCGGCGAGCTTCACCAGCGTGGCGGCGATCCAGCCACCCAAGGCGCCGAAGTGATCGTCGAGCAACGTGTTCGCGCCATCGGCCAACGTCACCTCGGCGAGCTCGTAGAGGCCCTCGTAGGTGACCTCTACCGCGTGATCGGGAATGTTGCGTGTCTCCTCCCCGAAGGCGGTCTCCACCGTGACGCCGGCACGCTCGAGCCGGCCGTCGCCGATCAACGGGCTCAGTTCCTCGGTCGCGCTGTAGACGGCCGCAGGGTCGGGGGCGTCGAGCAGGTTCTGCACGCGGAACACGATCTCGATCTCGATTGCCGGCTGCCGATCGAGCACCTCCTCGACGTACCACTGGCGGTACGCGGTTTGGCTCCACGATGGCCAGTCGAAGGTGATGTGCGCGACGACATGAGGGGGCAGGCCTTCGCCGGGCAAGCCGTAGCTCGTTTCCCAGGTGAGATCACCCAGCAACACGTCGGCCTGGAAATGCTCCTCGAATGGCTGGCGCTCGAGGAACGCTGCCTCGAACGCGTCGCGCAGCGCACTGATGGCATCGGTGAATACGTGATCGAGCATGGAGTCGAGACGGTAGCGGGCCGCAAAGCGTTCACGAGTACGGTTGCGTTCATGTCGCTCGTACTCGTCGATGTGGCCGACGGTGTCGCCACGCTCACGCTCAACAATCCCGCCGAACGCAACACGCTGACGGCGCCGATGGTGGGCGAGATCATTGCGGCCATGGACGACATCGAGGGCAATGCAGCCGTTGGCGCGATCGTCGTCACCGGCGCGGCTCCTGCCTTCTGCGCCGGCGCGAACTTGGGCAACCTCGCAGAATCGAGCAGGGAGAGCCTCGGTGGCATCTACGAGGGTTTCCTGCGCATCGCCCGCAGCCCGCTGCCCACGCTGGCGGCGGTGAACGGGGCCGCGGTCGGTGCCGGGATGAACCTCGCGCTCGGGTGCGATGTGCGGCTCGCTGCCCGTCGGGCCAAGTTCGACACCCGCTTCCTCCAGATCGGCATCCACCCCGGCGGTGGCCACACGTGGATGCTGCGCCGCATCCTCGGCCCGCAGGCAACGTTCGCGAGTGTCGTCTTCGGCGAGGTGATGGACGGCGCCGAGGCCGAGCGCGTCGGCCTGGTGCACCGCGTGTACGACGACGACCAGTTGCTCGCCGCCGCCCAGGAGATGGCTGCCCGCGCCACCAGCGCGCCACGCGAGTTGCTGATCGAAGTGAAGCGCACCATCCAGGACATGGCCGACATCACCACCCACCCGGAGGCCGTCGATCGCGAGCTCGTACCCCAGGTGTGGAGCACTCGCCAGCCCTGGTTCGCCGAGCGCATCGCCGCCTTGCAGGCGAAGATCAGCTCCAAGAAGGGCTGATTCGGGCCACTTCGAAAAGCGCGCAGAACTGTTACGGAAAGCCTCTACCTGGCCATCCGGCGTTGGTCTACCGTGCGCCTACGGAGAGCAGCAGTACGTTCCGAAATCACACGGAGGTACATATGAGCCAGCGCCATCGCAACCAAGATTCGGTCCCCCCGCCGAAAGTGGATGCACAGGCACACGCCCACAACGAGCGGCATCGCATCAACAGCGAGCTGCATGCAGTTGCGGCCCAAGTGAGTGCGGGTTACGAGCCCGACGAGGTGCACGAGCCAGGCCGAGCCTGGGTGCCGCCGCACCATCACGACGCCGAGCGTGGAAGGCAGAACGCAACGCCCAAGCCGGTGCGCCATTGGAAGCTCAAGGATTGGAAGCGGCGCACCGCGGTGCGTAAGGCAAAGGCGCAAGCCGCTCGTCTCGTCGCCGACCAATCCTGATCGCGCCCCGCCGGCTGCGAGGCTCGGGGTTCAGAGCCAGGTGGCCGACAACTCGTCTTGGCGCGCGTGCCACTCCTCGGCGGTGATGCCGTAGCGGATGTGGTCTTCCCAGGTGCCGTTGATCTCGAGAAATCGCTCGGCGATGCCTTCCTCGCGCACCGACAGCACTTCCATCACTCGTCGGCTGTTGGAGTTGCGCGGCACGATGCAGATCTCCAACCGGTGGAGGTGGAGTTGCTCGAACGAGAAGCGCGCGAGCGTCACCACGCTCTCCGCGATGTAGCGCTGCCCCGCCTGCGATCGGTCGATCCAGTAGCCGATGGTGCCACCCTGATGCGCGCCGCGCACGACACCGTTGAGGTTGATCTCACCGGCGAACTCGGGGCCGATGAAGATGCCGAAACCGTACGCGAGGCCCGCGTGGCGGTCGCGGTCACGTGCGTTGCAACGCGACGCGAATGCATCGCGGTCGTGGGTCGGGTCGAGCAGGTTCGCAGGCCGTAGCGGCTCCCACGGCGTCAACCACAGGTCGTTGCGTTGTCGAACCTCGCTCCACTGCGGCCAGTCGGCGGAGGTGAGCGGCCGCAACATCACTCGCCGGCCGTAGAGGCGAACGGCTCCTCCGGACGGCGTCGATGGGTGACCGTGCACTCGCGAGCTCACTCGGCCACCGAGTCGGCGATGACCACGAGCTCGGACGCGTGCAGCGCGCGAAGCATGGCAACGACCGCGCAGCACACGCCGAGCACGTGGTGCACCTCATCGGTGGGCAGACCCGGATTGCACGCCCGATCGGCGGCTGTCTCGGTCGCAAGCGTGCGAAACACTTCCTCGACGGCGTCGCGGCTGAGATTGAACGGCAGCCCCTTGGAGTGGCCGACTTCGGTGTCGACCAACGCCTGCAAACCGGGGCCGCGCACCTCGATGACGTCGGCGAAGGTGGAGCTGGGCACCTCGCGCGTCACGTCTTCGATGTGGTCCATGAAGATGCCGATCGCGTTGGTGAGCTCCTCGGGCAGGGGAGGGTCGGCCGCTATCATCGCTGCCAGTGTGCTGGCGCCGACAGGCACCGTGTACTGCACGCCGGCAGCGTGGTCGGCGAAGACGGCATGGCCATCGGTGAGGGAGATGTGCAAGGTGGTCATGCAGGTGTCGGACGGCTGCGCGGCCAGGCGTGCCGCCACCCACCTTCCCACGGGGTCGTCGCCGCCGGCGAGGTGGTAGGCGTAGTGCGCATGCAAGCACTTCACGCCTTCGCGGGTACCGGCGACACCTCCCGACGGGCGCGGGCCGGTGTGGCCCGGTGGAATGTGGGCGTCGCGCTCGGCGGAGTAGCGCTGGTGCGCCGCCGCCAGCTCGGCTGCCGGGATCGCGGCTTGGGCTGCGCGCACCCCGCCGGCGGCCTCCAGCCGGCTGACGCGTCGCAAGGCCTCCTTGCCGGCCAGCCAGTAGAGCGTGGGCATCGGCCTGCCGCTGAACATCAGCGGGTTGTTGCGCAGGACCAACGGTTCGCCCGCGGCGTCGCGAACGATGACTTCGAACGTGCCTTGCGGCACGCGTCCGAGCAACTCGGCAACACGCTCGGCGTCGTTGGAAGCAGCGCTGGTGGCCACGGCGGCCTGTGGGCTACTTGCGCGAACGACGCAGGATGAGCAGCAACACGGCAAGCCCACCGAGCAGCGGCAGCAGGCGCTTCAGCACCGCTGCCCCGGCAAAGTCGCTGAGCTCGATCGGCTCTGCGGCCGGGCCCTGGATCTTGCGCACTGTGGGAGCGGCAGCGGAGTCGGTGGCCGCAGCCTCGGTGGCAGCTGCGGCGGTCTCGGGCATCGCTGCCGCTGGCGTCTCCTCGTCGGCGTCGAGCATGGTGTTGAGGTTGTGGGCGAAGTCGGTCATCAGCTTCTCGCTCGTGTCACGAATGACACCGAGGCGACCGAACTGGGCGACCTTGCCCGTGAGCTTGATGTCCGAGACGACGAGCACCTTGGTCACATCTGCCGATACTGACTCCAGCGAGGCGGTGATCATCGCTTCCGCGTTGCCCTTGCCACCGGTGTCGCGACCCTCGGCCTTCAGCACGGCACGATGGTTGACATCGTCGCGCTCCACGAAATGTGCCTGCCCCTTGAACTGAGTGGAGATCGGCCCGAGCTTGAGCTTGACGACGCCTCGGTACATCACGCCTTCGATCTCCTGCAGTTCCGCACCCTTCATGCACGGGGCGATGCGCTCGACATCGGTGAGCACGGCCCACGTGTGTTGGATGGGTCGATGAACGGTGAATTCGTTCAGCAATGGTTCCATCGGGCGAGATCCTCCAGCGTGTCGATGTCGGCTACCGATCCTACGCAGGCCACGGGGCAGACCCACTCCGGATGATCGCGGATGAGGGTGCGCGCACCGCCATCGCCGGACGTGGGCAGGAACGGCCACACATCCTGGCCGAGGCGCACCGGGTGAGGGCCGGCCACGCCGTCGTAGTGGGCGATCACGATGCGACACTCGTCGGGCGCAGTGGCGACTGCGCGCCAGGCCTCGGAGGTGACGAAGGGTTGGTCGGCGAGGCCGATCGTGACGGCGCGTGCGCCCAACTCGCGCGCTGCCTGCACCGCCACGTGCACCGAACTGGCCTGCCCCGTCTCCCACAATGGGTTGTGGCGGACGACCGCGTGTGGCGGCCACGGCAACGCAACGGCGCCGGTGACCACCACGACGTGGTCGAAACCGGCGCGCTGCGTGTGATGCAGGGCCCACTCCCACACCGGCTGACCACGGAGCACAGCGAGCAGTTTGTGCTCGCTGCCGGCGAACCGCGCGCCGGCACCCGCAGCAAGGAGGGCGGCAACGCGCGGCACGGAAGCAAGCGTACGTCACCCGCGGAAGTGTCGATTGGCGGGGCAGCGACTCACTTTCACATGACGAAATCATGACGAAATAGTTGCTCAGGAGTTGATTGTTGCAATTCGATGACGCTATGTTTACTCGCTGGTACGGCGTCAGTCGGTCACGTGTTGTCGTGGCCAGCCGTTGGAACACGACGCGGTGGCGCTCTCGTATGGCGCCTTCGCCGTGAAAAGAGGGGAAACGGCCCCTCCTTCACGAACGAGCTGACACTCATGCCTGTGAGTGCGACTACGAGAGAGGACCGTCATCAACATGACGATTCGTCACACATTGCAAGCCACTGTTCTCGCGGCATCGATCGCCTTCGGGTCGGCGGCGCTTCCTGCAGCGGCTTCGGCTGCGCCCTCAACCATCCCCGCCGCCTCGTCAGCCGGGATCGGCGCCGATGGCCTGGCCGGATACGCCAAGGCGGCGGTCGATGCTTGGGTGCAGTACACCAAGTCCGGTAGCGCCGCCGACCTCGCCCAGTTCGGCTCCATCCGCGATTCGGTCGCTGCTGCAGCCGCCAATCGCCTCGGTCTCGATGCAACCGGGATGCAAGCTGCATGGCGAAAGGCCGACGCCGACCACCAGGTGGCAGTGTTGTCGGCCCTTACGCAGTTGGGCACCCGCTACCGCTTCGCCGCCAGATCGCCCGGGGTGGCGTTCGACTGTTCCGGACTTAGCTCGTGGTCGTGGGCGCAGGCTGGTGTGACGTTGGCCCGCCAGAGCCGCACCCAGATCAGCAAGGCCACGCCCGTCTCCCGCGACAACGCACAGCCCGGCGATCTCGTCTACTACCCGGGCCACCTGATGATGTTTCTCGGTGTGGACAACGCGATCATTCATGCCCCGTTCACCGGCCGCAACATCGAGCTCGGCTTCGTCTCCAAGAACAAGGCCAAGTCCGCTCGCTTCGGCGACCCGACGGGCTGAGCGCAGGCCGCACCAGCCGTACCAGTCGCACCAGGCGTGGTGTTCAGCCGTGGATCGGGCCGGTCAAATCGCGCAATGACGGGGTCGCCCGGCCGGTTCGGCGGGCGATGATCTCGGCGCAGATCGAGACTGCTGTCTCCTCCGGCGTGCGGGCACCGAGATCGAGCCCGATCGGTGACATCAGACGGGTGAGCTGAGCGGGTTCGACGCCGACTTCGGCCAGCCGTTCCAGCCGTTTGGTATGCGTCTTGCGGCTGCCCATCACGCCGATGTACCCGGCCGTCGTGGCCAATGCACCCTGCACGGCCGGCACATCGAACTTCGGGTCGTGGGTAAGGATGCACACGGCGTCGCGCGGGCTCAACTGGCTGCCGCGCTCGGCGAACACCGGGCCGGGCCAGGAGACGACTACCTCGTCGGCCATCGGGAAGCGGCGCCGCGTGGCGAAGATCTCGCGGGCATCGCAGACCATGACCCGATAGCCGAGCACTTTGGCCACCTTCGCCAACGCGGCGGTGAAATCGACAGCGCCGAAGATCCACATCTGTGGTGGCGGCGCCCAACTTTCGATGAAGACCGCCACGATCGGTGTACCGACGAGGTCCTCCGGAGTGGTCTCGCCGTTGGGGCCGTAGTGGCGCACACCGCTGCGGCCGGCCTCCAGCTCGCCCAGCGCATCGCGTGCGGCAATGCGGTCGAGCTCGCCGCTGCCGAGCGAACCCAGCGTGGGGGAATCCGGTGCGACGAGCAGCTTGTTGCCGACGCCTGGGCCCTCGACGACCGTGACCAGTGCGACCGGTTGCTCGCCGCGGATTCGCTCGCGAAGCTGCTCGTACAACACCGTCACCAGTCCAACGGTTCGATGAACAGCCGGATGATGCCACCACAGGTGAGACCGACGGCAAAGGCTTCGTCATCGCTGTACCCGAAGGTGACGAGGCGTGCCGCGGCATCACCGTGAAGAATGTCGAGCGCCTCGGAGACGACGGCACCCTCCACGCAGCCGCCACTGACGCTGCCGGCGACCTCGCCGAGCTCGTTGACGGCCATTGCGGCACCGGGTTCGCGCGGACCCGACCCTTCGATGTCGACCACGCGGGCGATCGCCACGCGAACCCCTGCAGCTTGCCAGCGGTCGATGTCGTCGAGCAGTTCTTTCATCGTGGCTCCGTGCGTGACTGGTGCGGTGACTGGTGCGGTGACTGGTGCGGGGACTGGTGCGGTGACTTCTGATGGGACTGGCGTCGGTGTGGTGCGGCGGCGATGACCGCCGCCAGCTCTTGCATGGCGGCGAGGCTGTGGCCCTCCACGAAGTCATCAACATAGGGCAGCGCCGCGGCCATGCCACGGGCAAGCGGTGCGTAGCCGGGGGTCACCTTCAACGGATTCACCCACACCGTCTGGTAGGTGATGCGTTGCAGACGCTGCATCTGGTCGGCCAGTACCTGCGGGTCGCCGCGGTCCCAGCCGTCGCTGAGAATCACCACGATCGCGCCCCGTGCCATGCCGCGCACACCCCACTGGTCGTTGAACAC
>JANONE010000512.1:0-13104 GCA_031420675.1 Ilumatobacteraceae bacterium
CGTCGCACGCTTCCACCACAGCGTCGGCCAGGTCGGTGGCGCCTTTGCCGCCGTCGCTGAAGTGGGTGCACACGGCCACTCGGGCGCCCACGCTCTCGGCGATCTCGCGGATCGCCTGGTGTTCGCTGGCGAAATCGCCGGGGAAGGCGTTGATGGCGACGACAGGCGAGACCCCGTGCACCTTCACATTCTCGATCTGCTTGATCAGGTTGGCCGCGCCGGCGCGCACGTCGTCAGGGTTCTCGGCCAGCAGATCGGCGGGCAACGGCTTGCCGGCGACGATCTTGAACTTGCCGCTGTGGGCCTTCAATGCGCGCACGGTGGCCACCAGCACCGCCGCGTCGGGCACCATGCCCGAGGTGCGGCACTTGATGTTGAAGAAGCGTTCGGCGCCCATGTCGGCACCGAAGCCGGCCTCGGTGATGAGGTAGTCGCCGCCGCGGATGCCGATGAGATCGCCGACGATGCTGCTGTTGCCGTGGGCGATGTTGCCGAACGGGCCGGCGTGCACGATGACCGGAGTGTGCTCGAGCGTCTGCAGCAGGTTGGGCTTTATTGCCTCCCGCATGATGACGGCCATCGCGCCGGCACCCTTGATCTGCTCGGCGGTGACCGGTTCGCCCGCCTTGTTGTAGCCGACGACGATACGGCCCATGCGGGCCCTCATGTCCTCCACCGAGGTGGCGAGCGCGAGGATGGCCATCACTTCGCTGGCGGCGGTGATGTCGAAGCCCGTCTGGCGGGTGACGCCGTCCATCTTCCCGCCAAGACCGACGATGATGTTGCGCAGGCTGCGGTCGTTCACATCGAGCACGCGCCGCCAGGTGATGTTGTGGATGTCGAGGCCCAGCTCGTTTCCCTGGTGCAGGTGATTGTCCACCATTGCGGAGAGCAGGTTGTGCGCGGCCGTGACCGCATGGAAGTCGCCGGTGAGGTGCAGGTTCAACAGTTCCATCGGGATGACCTGGCTGTAGCCGCCGCCTGCTGCGCCCCCCTTGATGCCGAAGGTGGGGCCCATCGACGGCTGGCGCAGGCTGATGACGGCTTTCTTGCCGATGTGCTGCATGGCCTGGCCGAGACCGACGGTGGTGGTGGTCTTGCCTTCGCCCAGCGGCGTGGGCGTGATGGCGGTGACGACGACGTACTTCGCCTTCGGCCTGTCGCTGAGCTCCTCGATCGCCTCCAGGCGGATCTTGGCCAGGTCGTCCCCGTGTCGCTCCAGCAGGTGGGGGCCGATGCCCATCTGGGCAGCGATGTCGGCGAGCGGGGCCAGCTTGGCAGCGCGGGCGATCTCGAGATCGGACGGGAAGGACACGGTTGTTACCCCTTTGACATGCAGTCGATTTGCCAACGAATTCTACACCATGATTCCATCTGATGGAACACGCCCACGATGCGGAACAGTGGCGTCGGTGATTGGTTGGCTGACTAATGTCGTCACGTGACTCATCCGGCGCCTCGAATCGTCATCCACGCCGACGACGTCGGCATGAGCCACGGATCCAATGTCGCGTTCTGCGAGCTGTCACGGTTGGGTGTCGTCACCGCCGGTTCGGTGATGGTGCCCTGCCCTTGGTTCCCGGAGATCGCTTCCTTGTCGGCGGCGGACGGTGCACTCGATCTCGGGGTCCACCTCACGCTGTGCGCAGAGCATCGCGGCTACCGGTGGCGGCCGGTGAGCAACGCCACCCGCGCGTCCGGGCTCATCGACGACGATGGCTACCTGTGGCGGGAGGTAGCGAGTGTGCGGCAGAATGCGCACCCTGAGGCCGTCGAAGTCGAGTGGCGCGCACAGATCGACTGCGCGTTGGCGGCCGGCATCGACGTCACCCACCTCGACGCACACATGGGTGCCGCACTCGCGCCCGAGTTCTGCAACCGCTACGTGCGCCTCGGGGCGGAGTACGGCGTGCCGGTGTTGCTCACTTCCGCGCTCAGCGGGTACGCAACACGGTCGCCGCACCTCGCTGACGTCAGCGATGATCGGTTCGCTCCCTTCGTGGAATACGCCCGCAAGGCAGGTCTGCCATTGTTCGATCAGGTGCTGGAGACCGATTTCGCGCGCGCTGTAGGCCAGCCGGCGGATTACCGCTCCGTGCTGGCGGGCATCGACGCCGAACTCGCCTTCTGCGCGTTCCACCCTGCAGCGCCCGGCGACATCAACCTGATCGAGCCGCATGCGTGCCATGTGCGCACCGAGGAGTACGAGTTGTTCCGTTCGCACGAGTGGCGTGACTGGCTGGCGGCGCAGCCGTTTGCGCTGATCGGGATGCGAGAGCTGCGCGACGATTACCGCACACAAGCCGGCCTGACGCCGTAGTCGCCGGATGGGCCGTGTCGCGAAGCAACCCGAGTGCCGCGAACGCCTCGCCGCCTCCGAGTCCCACGCGCCCCGTCAGAGTGGGTCCCATCCATGCGAGTGGGTACTCGCACCCCGGGGCGCGAGTACCCACTCGGACACCGTTCGTCACTCGGACTGGTGGCCGGGGACTCGCACCTTCGCGGTCAGAGGTCCTTGCAGAGGCGCAGGGCGTCGTAGATGGCAGCGTGGATGTTGCGGCCGGCGACGGCATCACCGATGCGGAACAACTGAAAGACACCGTCGGGGTTCGAGTGCACCGCCTGTGGCTGTCCGTCGATGAAGGCCCGGTGATCGAGCTCGCCGAGGTTGGTGGAGGCGGGCACCAGCAGGTGGTACAACTCGTCGTTCGCCAGCACACCGTGGTCGCCCACCACCGCATCGACGATGCGCTCGTGGCGAACGGGGGAGTGGTCGCTGCCGATCTGAACGGCCAGGCGGCCGTCCTGCCGGCGCACGGTGCGGACTCGTTGGTTGAGGGTCACGCGCGTGTCGGTTTCGTTCATCGCGCGGGCGTACGGCACGAGGTTGAGGCCACCCACGTCCACGCCCATGGTGCGCTCCGGTGTGACGATCTCCAAGTGAGCACCGCCGCGCGCCAGTAGCTCCGCCGTGGTCATCGCCGAATGCGTGCCGTCGTCGTCGTACAGGATCACGTCACCGCTCAATCTGGCATCGCCGCCTACCACATCCCACGCGTTCACCATCAGTTCGGCGCCTTCCTCCACGGAGGGGTTCTGGGGCAGGCCGCCGGTGGCGACGATGACGACGTCGGGTTGCAGGCCGGCGATCATCTCGGTGTCGGCACAGGTGTCGTAGCGCACCTCGACACCCAGTCGCTCCAGCTCGCTGACCCGCCACTCGACGATGCCCATCAGGTCGCGTCGTCGCGGGTTGCGCGCGGCCAACCGCAGCTGGCCGCCTGCCCACGGCATCGCTTCCAGCACGGTCACCCGGTGACCACGTTCGGCGCTGACGCGAGCGGCTTCGAGGCCACCGACACCGGCACCGACGACCACCACGCGGCGTGTCGTGTTCGCTGGCTGGATGATGTGGGGCATGGTGAGCTCGCGGCCCGTAGCCGCGTTGTGGATGCACAGCGCTTCGCCCGCCATGTAGATGCGGTCGAGGCAGTAGGTGGCACCCACGCAGGGGCGGATGGTCGCTTCCTCGCCGCGCTCGATCTTGCGCACCAGGTACGGGTCGGCCATGTGAGCGCGGGTCATGCCGATCATGTCGACCTTGCCCTCGCGCACCGCGTGGCGAGCGGTGGCCACGTCGTCGATCTTGGCGGCATGGAAGACGGCGAGGCCGGTGCGTTCGCGCACGGTGCCGGTGAAGTCGAGGTGCGGCGCGGCGGCCATGCCGAGGATCGGGATGACGTTACTGAGCACCACGTCGTTGACGACGCTGCCGCGGATGACGTTGACGAAATCGATCAGACCTTCGGCCTCGAGCTGCTCGAGGATGAGGATGCCCGTTGGGGTGTCGATGCCGTCGGGGCGAGTCTCGTCGACGGCCATGCGGATGCCGACGAGGTAGTCGTCGCCCACGCGGGCACGAATCGCGCGCAGCACTGCGAGGGGGAAGCGCAGGCGATTCTCGAACGATCCCCCCCATTCGTCGGTGCGATGATTGGTGGCCGGCGACCAGAACTGGTCGAACAGGTGGCCGTACGCCTCGATCTCGATCCCGTCCATGCCGCCGGCCTTCATCCGCTCAGCTGCGTCGGCATACTCGCCCACGATGCGTGCGATGTCCCACGGCTCGGCTTCCTTGGGGTGCGTGCGGTGTGCCGGCTCGCGAAGGGGCGACGGCGCGACGACGGGGAGCCAGTCGTTCTGCCCCCAGCCCGTACGCCGGCCGAGGTGGCTGATCTGGATCATGGCCGCGCAGTCGTGCTCGTGGATCTCGTCCGTCATCCGGCGGATCCAGGCGACGATCGCATCGTCGAACGCGAACAGGTTGCCGAACGCAGGTGGGCTGTCCGGGCTGACCACCGCGGTGCCCGCCGTCATCGTCAGCGCCAAGCCACCCTTGGCCTTCTCCACGTGGTACGCCCGATAGCGATCCTTGGGCATGCCGTCCTCGCTGTACGCCGGCTCGTGGGCGGTGCTCATCACGCGGTTCTTCAGCCTCAGGTGTCGCAGCTGGAACGGTTGCAGCAGTGGGTCGTCGCTCATCGTGTCATCCGTCGTATTCGTGCTCGGTGAGGTGTGCGGCCGGGGTGTGATAGTCGGCGTGTTCGGCCACCCACCAGGCGGTGGTGGTGCACAATGCCGTGGGCTGGTCGAGGGTGCCGGCGCAGATCGAGGTGAATTCGGGGCGGGCGATCGTGCGCCAGAACAGCGACGAACCGCACCGGTTGCAGAAGCCGTACTGCACGGTCGGTTCAGGCGAGTACCAGGCGAGTGTGTCGTCGGATTCGAACGTGACAGCGTCGGTCGCTGCCGCGGTGGCCGCCATGTGGTGGCCGGTGAACTGCCGGCAGCGGTGGCAGTGGCAGTTCCACACGTCGCGCAACTCGCCGGCGACTTGGTAGCGGACCCCTCCGCACATGCAGCTTCCGCGCCCGCTCATCGTCGTGTCAGTACCACTGGTCGGCCGTCTCCGCCTTGCGGCGGGCAACGAAATCTTGTAGCTCGGCATCAACGGCGTCGTCGATGGGCGGCGCCTCGTAGTTGGCCAACGTCTCGCGCACCATGGCGGCAGCGCGTTGCTCGGCGGTGGTCTGGCCGGCGTCGCGCCACTGCTCGAAGGAGTTGCTGTCGCTGAGCGCAGGCTCGTAGAACGCGGTCTCGTAGTGGCGCAGCGTGTGCTGAGAGCCGAAGAAGTGCTTGCCCGGCCCCACTTCGGCGAAGCCGTCGAGCGCGAACTGATCGTCGTCGAGCGAGATGCCCTTCAGGTAGGTGTGCGCCGCGCCGCACAGATCGAGGTCCATCATGAACTTCTCGTACCCCATTGTCAGGCCGCCCTCCAGCCAGCCGGCGGAGTGCAGGATGAAGTTGGCGCCGCTCAGCAACGCCGACAGCATGCTGACCGCGGACTCCTGCATCGCCTGGCCGTCGGGCACCTTCGAGGATGTGAACGCACCCGAGCAGCGCAGTGGCAGGCCGACCCGGCGGGCCAGCTGCCCGACGACCAGCGAACCCACGGCCGGCTCTGGTGTGCCGAAGGTGGGGCTGCCGCTGCGGAGTGCCATCGACGACAGGAAGTTGCCATAGACCGCCGGCGCGCCTGGCCGGATCAACTGCGTGAGCGCGATGCCCACCATCGTCTCGGCGTGCGACTGGGCGACGGCGCCGGCGGTGGTGACCGGGCCCATGGCGCCCCCGAGGATGAAGGGTGTGACGACGGTGCCCTGGTTGGCGCGTGCGTAGGCCTTGAGCGCACCGGTCATCGTTGCGTCCCACACCAGCGGTGAGTTGACGTTGACGTTGCCGAGGATCGCGCAGTTCTGTTCCACGAACTCGGCGCCGAAGGCGATGCGCGTCATCTCGATGCTGTCTTGGGCTCGACCCGGCGCCGTCACCGACCCCATGAAGCCCTTGTCGCTGTAGCGCAGGTGGGCGTACACCATGTCGAGGTGGCGCTTGTTGACCGGCACGTCGGTGGGCTCGCAGACGGTGCCACCGGAGTGATGCAGCCAGGGCGTGCTGTACGCCAGTTTCACGAAGTTCTGGAAGTCGGTGATGGTGCCGTAGCGGCGGCCTCCCGCCAGGTCGCGCACGAACGGCGAGCCGTAGGTGGGTGCGTGGACCACATGGTTGCCACCGATCTGAACCGAACGAGACGCGTTCCGTGCGTGCTGTGTGAACTCGCGCGGGGCCGTCGAGCAGAGTGCACGAACGTGGCCGGGGTCGAAGCGCACCCGCCGGCCGTCCACCGACGCACCTGCATTCTCGAACAGGCGCAGCGACTCCTCGTCGTCGTGGAACTCGATGCCCACCTCGGCGAGCAGCTGGTCCGCCTTCGCTTCCACCAGCGCCAGACCCTCCTCGCCGAGCAGGTCGAAGGTGGGGATCTGGCGGCGGATGAAGGCCGGGCCCTGCCGGCGGGCACCTGCGGCGCGCAGGGCAGCGCGGCCGGCGCGACCTCCGCTGCGGGTGCGAGCTGGGTTCGCCTCGACCTCGGTCATCGCGTTCCTCCTCCGGCGACCCCATGTGCCAGTTTCTTGGTACGAACGTACCATCAATGCATTCGGTGGGTAGTCAGCGGGCGATGGCCTGCAGCCGAGACAGCTCGTCGGCCGGGATGTGGCAACGGATCGAGTGGCCCAGCGACACCTCGATGATGGGCGGCTCGGTGAGCTCGCACACCCCTTCGATCGCGCGCGGACAGCGCGGGTGGAAGACGCAGCCACTCGGTGGATTGGCCGGGCTGGGGATCTCGCCGGCCAGCCGGATGCGGTTCCCCGGCTCGCCGTCGACACTGGGCACCGCCGACAGCAGCGCCTCGGTGTACGGGTGATGCGGACCGGTGAAGATGTGCTCGGTGGTGCCGATTTCCATGATGCGGCCCAGGTACATCACGGCAATGCGGTCGGCGAGGTACCGCACGACGCCAAGGTCGTGGCTGATGAACACGTAACTGGTGCGTTGCTCGCTCTGAAGTTCGGCGAGCAGGTTGAGGATCGCGGCTTGCACCGACACGTCGAGGGCCGAGGTCGGCTCGTCACACACCACGATGCGCGGGTCGCCGGCGAACGCGCGGGCGATAGCGACACGCTGCTTGAGGCCGCCGGACAGTTGCCGTGGCTTCATGTCGAGGTGGCGGGGCGACAGTCGGAGGTGTTCGGCGAGTTCAGCGACGCGCGCGTCGGTGGCCGCCCTGTCCTTGCCGGTGAGCTTGCGCACCGACCGCTGGAGGATGCGACGAACGGTCCACGACGCGTTGAGCGCAGAGTCGGGGTTCTGGAAGATGATCTGCATCGCCCGTTTGTCTTCGGCGGAGCGCTTGCTGACCTTCGGTGCCAACTCGTGCTGGTCGAGCGTCAGGTGGCCGCCGGCATCAGGCGCGTGCACGCCGAGGATGGCCTTGGCGAGCGTGCTCTTCCCCGAGCCCGACTCGCCGACCAGGCCCAGCGTCTCGCCATCGGTCAGCGACAGGTTGACACCGACGAGAGCAGGCACATCGTTGCCCGATTGGCGAAACGTCTTCGACACGGAGGTGATCTGCAGCACCGTTTCCGTTCCCGGGTCGCGCAGCGACGTGGCTCTCGGCTGGTCGATCTTCGCGATCTGGTCGATGTGGTGGCAGCGCGTGGTGTGGCCAGGCGCAACCTCGACGAGCGGCGGAACTTCGTTGCGGCACAGGTCGTCGGCCAATGGGCAGCGATCGACGTACACACAAGTGGGCAGGTCGGAGCCGAGCACCGGCAAGGTGCCGGGGATGGTGGCCAGCGCGCTGCGGCTCTTGTGCATTCCGTGGCGTGGCAGCGACCGCAGCAGGCCGACGGTGTAGGGGTGCTTCGGGTTGTCGAACACCTCGTTGGCGAGGCCCTCCTCGACGACCTTGCCGGCATACATGACGCCGACGCGATCGCACATCGTGCGGATGACACCGAGGTTGTGAGCGATCAACAAGATGGCAGCGCCGGTTTCCTGCCGAAGCGTGCGCACGAGATCGAGCACTTCCGCCTCGACCGTGGCATCGAGGCCGGTGGTGGGTTCGTCGAGCACCAGCAGGGCCGGATCGCAGGCGAGGGCCATGGCGATGACGACGCGCTGCAACATGCCGCCCGACAACTGATGTGGATACCGGCCCATCACGCGACTCGGGTCGGCAATCTGGACCTTGCGAAGCGCTGACAGCGCGCTCTCCGCCGCCTGCTGGCGAGGCTGTCCGAGAATGGTGAACGACTCGATCAGCTGGCGGCCGACCTTCAACGTCGGGTTCAAGGCGCTACCCGGGTCTTGGTAGACCATCGAGGCTTTGTGCATACGGAACCGGCGCAGCTCGTTGCGGTTCATGGCGGTGATGTCGTCGCCGTCGATGAGGATGTGCCCACCGGTGATGACGCCGTTGCGCGGCAGGTAACGAACCGCGGCATAGGCGGTGGTGCTCTTGCCGCAGCCGGACTCGCCCACGAGGCCATATGCCTCGCCGGGCTCGATGTGGAAGGTGACGTTGCGCAGCACCGGCCGCAGGATACCGCGCACGTTGTAGGCGAGATCGAGATTCGAAATCTCTAGTGCGTTGGTGGCGATCGTGGTCGTGGGGCTCATCGTTCGAAGACCGCCTGAATCGAGTCGGCGACCAGGTTGACGGCGATGACGAGCGTTGCAATTGCCAAGGCCGGGAAGGTGACCAGCCACCAGATGTTCGCGGGGAGGACGTCGCGTCCTTCGGAGATGGCGAGGCCCCAGTCGGGGGATGGTCGTTGGATGCCTACACCCAGGAAACTGAGTGTGGACACGGTGAAGATCGCGTAGCCGATTCGCACAGTCAACTCGACGACGATCGGCGGCGTGATGTTGGGCAGGATCTCACGCGTCATGATGAAGATGTTCGACTCGCCGCGCAATTGGGCGGACACTACGTAGTCGAGGTCGCGTTCCGAGATCACGGCAGCGCGCACCGTTCTGGCCACGATCGGCATGAACAGCACGGCGACCACGAAGATGATGACCAGGTTGCTGCTCTTCGCGAGTGTCAGGACCAGCAAACCCACCAGCACGACGGGGAGGGCGAGCAGCGCCTCCACGATCCGGCTCAGGACGTTGTCGACCCAGCCCCGGTAGTACCCCATGAAAATTCCCAGGATGCTGCCGAAGATCACACCGAGCACGGCGGCGGCTGGGGCCACCAACAACACGTCGCGCGAGCCGGTGAGCACACGGGAGAAGATGTCGCGCCCGATCTTGTCGGTACCGAACCAGTGCTCGCCGTTCGGCGAGAGCTGCTTCGTGTCGCGGTAGTCGAACGGGTCGTAGGGGGCGATGCGCTGCCCGAAGAAGGCGCAGAACACCCAGAACCCGGCGATGACGCTGCCAATGATGAAGCCCGGTCGGCGGCGCAGCAATCGCCAGTTTTCGCGGCGGGCCTGCTTTCGTTCTGCAACCGAACGCTGGAGGATGTTGTCGGTGTCGGTCATGATTGCCCCAACTCGAGACGAGCTCGCGGATTCAGCCAAGCGATGATGATGTCGGCCAGGAGTGTGGCGACCATGTAGATCAGCGCCACGATGAGCACTGCGACCTGCAGCACGGGCAGGTCCTTCTTTTTGGCGGCGTTGAGCACCACCTGCGAGATTCCCGGGTAGTTGTAGACCAGCTCGACACCGACGATGCCGCCGAACAGGTACCCCACCTGCACGGACATGACAGTGATGGTGGGGGCGATGGCGTTGCGCAGGACATGACGCGTCATGACTTGAGACGATGACATGCCCTTCATCGCAGCAGTTCTGACGTAGTCGGAGTCGAGGGCTCGAATCGTGCCCGCGCGCATCATGCGGGCGATGTAGCCGAAGTAGGCGATGGTCATCGCCGTCGCCGGCAGTATCAGGTACTGCAGCTGCTCCAAAGGAGGCGTGCCAGGCGGGATGGTGGCGACCGGTTTGAACCAGTGGAGGTTGACGCCGAAGACGACTGCGAGGAGAGCGCCGGTCACGAACTCGGGGATCGAGGAGGTGGCCAGGCCGACCAACACGATGCCGCGATCGAGGCGACGATCGCGGAACTTGGCTGCGATCAGGCCGGCGAAGATCGACAGTGGCGTCGTGATCGCCATCGCCAGCGCTGCCAGCTTCGCCGACCGGAACAACGGCTGTTCGATGAGGCTCCACACCTCGCGTTTGGTACCCCACGAGAGGCCGAAGTCGAAGGTGACCAAGCCCTTCAGCAGCCGCCCGTACTGACGGATCAGCGGGTCGGTGAGCCCGAACTGCGTGCGGAACCTGATGACCGACGCCTCCGGCGCGGTGTTGCCGAGGATGGCACGGGCCGGGTCGGTGGGGATCACGTTGGTGATGAGGAACACGATGGTGGCCAGGAGCCAGAGCGTGACCAGCGACAGCAGCACCCGTCTAGATATGTAGCGCAGCAAGTATGTCGTCCTATCCGTTCGCGAAGGCACGGAAAAATTTGAAGGGGCTGGCTGCCGGAACAGCCAGCCCCTTCGTCGGATCCTAGATCAGGCCTTGGCGGCCTTGCCGAGGAGCGTGTGACCCAGCGCGGTGAACTGCACGCCGGTGAAGGTTTTCGAGAAACCACCGAGGTTGTTGTAGCGATACGGGATGGCGGCGGGGATGTCGGTCCACATGATCTTCTCGATCTTGCCAGCGGCAGCCTTGCGCTTGTCGAGCTCGGCAGAGGCCTGATACTCGGTGATGGCTGCGTCCAGTTCGGCTGACGAGTACTGCGACGAGTTCCAGTCGCCACCCGACTTGAATGCCTTCAGCAGGTAGACATCGGGGGTCGGGCGGTGGCCGTAGTCGACGATGCCCAGCTCGGCGGAGCCGGCGCACGGGTAGGAGACGCACCACTGGGTTCCATAGAAGGTGTCTAGGGACTCGATGTTGAGGGTGAGGTCGAAGCCGCCCTCCTTGGCCTGGCTCTGCAGCAGCTCGGCGAGCTGAGGGATCTCCTGCACGTCGACGGCGTTGAGGGTGGCCTTCAGACCATCCGGGAAGCCGGCGTCGGCCAGCAACTGCTTGGCCTTGGTGGTGTCGCGCTCGCGTTGAGTGACGGCGCCTTCATCGTGGAATGCGTAGAGGTCGAAAATCACGTGATCGTTGGCGATGGTGGCCCTGCCCGAGAACAGGGTGTCGATCAGTTCCTGACGGTCGATCGACAATGCGAAGGCCTCGCGGACCTTCTGGTCGGTGAACTGGCCTTCGTCGAAGCCGAACCAGATCTGGCGGTGAGTCGCGGACTGCACTTCGACAGTGTTGAAGTTGGTGTCGGACAGCAGGGCGTCGCCGCCCACCACCGAGAACTGTTGGATGGCATCGACTGCGCCACCCGACATGGCGGTGACCTGCGAGCCGAGATCAGCGAAGAACTGCATATCGATACCATCGAGCGGGGTCTTGCCTCCCCACCAGGCGTCGTGGCGCACGAACTTGGCGCCGGTGGTGGGGTCGTAGCTGTCGAGCTTCCACGGTCCCGTGCCGTTGGGCGAACCGTCGAGTGTGGAGCCGGCGGCAAAGGCCTTCGGGGTGATGGCCGATTGCGGGTTGTAGATACACAGCAGGTACGGGAGGCTGGCGTTCGACGCGCCGAGCTTGATCACGACGGTGAGTCCGTCGGTGGCGGTGACCGTGCCGGCGGCGAGCCTCTGGGCCGGAGAGGCGTCACCTTCCGGCGGCGGTGCGTCCGGGTCGTCCTCTGTGGGCAGCGAGCCGCCGAGGCCGTCGCCGGCGGAAGCGATGCGCTCCAGGGTGGCGACCACGTCGTCGGCTGTGAAGTCGGTGCCGTCGTGCCACTTCACACCTTCGCGGAGCTTGAAGGTCCATTCGCTGGAGTCGGCGTTGGCGGTCCACTCGGTGGCAAGGCTGGGGCCGATGTCGTCGCCCTCCGCGCCGGCCAAGTACTCGAACGTCTGGGCGATGACGTTGTAGGAACCGAGGTCGTCCATCGCGATCGGGTCGAGCGGTCCGGCGGGCTTGGTGGTGGCGAGGCGGAGGGTGCCGCCCTTGCTGTCGCCGGATACACCGGTGGTCTTGGTGTCGGCCTTGTCGTCGGCCTTGTCGTCGGCCTTGTCGTCGCCGCAGGCGGCCAGGAAAACGCCGACGGCAGGAATGGCGATACTTGCGCCCACGATCTGACGACGGGTGAACTGGCCTCGCAGATGGAGACCCTGAGACGCTTCGTTGCCCATGTGCTCCATGGATGTATTCCCCCTTGAAAAAGCGGCCGCGTTCGGCCGTCTGCGGAAACCTACTTGGGGCTAGGCAGGTAGGTCAACAACCGATGGTGTATTCGTTGTACGACTGCACCGTTAATTCACCGGCCTGAAACCCCAATGTGACCGCGCATGCAGGACTCTACGCGCGCATGCGCGAACCCTTCGGATCGAGCACCGGCTCGTGTTGCAGGGTGGCGGGTCGGCGGCGGCCGATGATCTCTATTTCGAAACCGGTGTTGCCCTCGGTCGCCAGATCGGTGGGGATGTAGCCCAGCGCGAGGGACACGCCCGAGTAGTGCGCATATCCTCCGGAGGTGATCCAGCCGACCACTGTGTCGTTGTGCCACACCGGCTCGTCGCCGATCACGTCGGCGGCGGCTTCGGGATCGACGTCGACCTGGAACATCACCAGCTTGCGCTTCGGGCCACCAGCGGCGATCTCGGCCTCCACGGCCGCGCGGCCGATGAACTCGTGGTCGAACTTCAGCACGCGATCCATGCCGGCTTCCAGCGGGGTGTAGATCGGGCGGAACTCGCGGTACCAGGTGCCGAAGTTCTTCTCCAGCCGCATGGTGATGAGGGCACGGAACCCGAACAGGCCGATGCCGAACTCCTGTCCGGCGTCCCACAGCAGGTCGAACAGGTAGCGCTGGTACTCGGGCTGCATCCAGATTTCGTAGCCGAGGTCGCCGGAGTAGGTCATGCGCGAGAGCCAGACCGGCGCCATACCGAGTTCGACATTGCGGAATGCCATGAACGAGAAGTCTTCGGTGGCCAACGAGGTGTCGGTCAGTTTCTGCAGCACGGCGCGCGCCTGCGGCCCGGCAACGGTGAGGCCCACCATCGAGAGCGCGAGCACCTCGAACTTGATCTGCGAAACCCCGCCTTCCACG
>JANONE010000513.1:0-1510 GCA_031420675.1 Ilumatobacteraceae bacterium
CCACACCACCCGCTCGGGCCCCGCCACCAACCCCCCCGGCCTGATCCCCGACAAAAACCCCCCAAAACGCTTCCAACCCCGGCCGCTGTGGATTTTGGTCGCGTTTCGTCTCCTTGCTCGAGACGAATCGCGACCAAATCCGCACACTGGATCCGCACACTGGATCCGCACACTGGATCCGCCCACTGGATCCGTCATCACGTCCATCGCCCGAGCACGTTGCGGATGCGTTCCGCGACATGATCCGGTTCGTTCTTCAACTGTCGCCAGGTGAAGTGAACCGTCATGTAGCCGGCCGCGAGGAGCTCCGCGTTGCGAACTCGATCGAACTCGAATTGATCGCGGTCGAGCCCGTGCGACCCCCAGCCGTCGCATTCGAGAACGATGTGGGTACCCACGACGAGGAAGTCGACCTCGTACCCGGCGACGACGGCGTGAAACTGCACCGCGGGGAGACGGTACGCGGTCAACAGCTGTGCCATCTTCGACTCCAACTCGCTGTCGGGCGGCAGTTCCTCGCCGAGCCACGACTCGAGTGCGCGCCGCAATGGACCGATTCCGTTGCGGCCCTGGCGAGCGTGACGGAACAGTGCACCTCGGATCGCCGCTGGTGAGGCCACCTTCGACGCCATGACCGCAATCATCGCGCTCTCGACAGCGTCAGCATCGACGGCGCCCAGGTCGAGCAGCATCCGCATCGGGTTGGTGGTTGGCACCATCTGCCGAAGAATGGGCCGAAGGTCCTCCACGTCGCGCGGCCGATGGACGACGATGCCCGTCAGCCGGGAGTAGCGCCTGCGGTTCGCCATGACGACGTCGATGGGGTCGTTCGCCGGCCGGTCGATCCCCCACAACGACGCCGAGGTGCGGTGTGACGCCAACGCTCCCGGACCGACTGCCCACACCGCAGCCAGCGCTCGCTGGGGAAGCGTCGGCGGACTGCCCCAGAGCCTCGCCACCGAGGGATAGAGCTGCTCGAGGTGTCCACTCTCGATGGCGCGATACCAGGAGGCTCGGCTCACCCCCAGCTTGGTCGCCGCGGTACGGGTCACGAGCCCGTGGTGTCGTTGTGCGTACTTGTCAAGTTGTTCCAGCCTCATACCCGGACTGGGCATGGCGAGTTCGCGGAATCGGCAATCCTTTCGATGCTCGGGCTAGGTTTCCGGTCGCGTTTCGTCTCGGAGTTGGAGATGAATCGCGACCAGAAGCCCGTTGCGGACGAATCGCGACCAGAAGCCTGGAGTGAGAATCCGGCCTGGCGCGACGGGTCGGGCGGGTCGGGCGGGCGAGTGATGGCCGGTAGCCTCTCGGGCATGGCTACCCCGTTCCCCGCCCTTGATGGTTCCGCGCCCGTCACCCAGCAGTTCGACCAGGCTCCTGAGTTCGGTATCGACGTGTCGAAGCGTTACACCGCCACCATGGAGACCTCGATGGGCACGCTCGTCGTCGCACTCGACGCGATCAACGCACCTGGCTCCGTCAACAACTTCGTCTTCCTCGCCGCTCACCA
>JANONE010000514.1:0-8011 GCA_031420675.1 Ilumatobacteraceae bacterium
ATATGGCGCACCCGACTCGGTGATCTCAGCGAAGGATCGAACTTGGCGGTTTACGGGAGCAGCGGCTCGTCCGGTGACGCTCCCGCGAGCTGCCGGAGTGCTGGCCTATGAAATATCCGGGTCTGATGCTTCCGACACCCAGGGACGGTTGTCCTCGCCATGGGGACGTGTGTGGGACCACACTGCAAGGGTGCGTACCAACGTCGGCCTTCGCTCCCCGCTGCTGTGGGTGGTCGGCGTGTCGTTGTGGCTGTTGCTCGTGGCACTGGGACTGATCGGGGTCCGGGCGCTACTGCCCAGCGACGGACTACCGGTGATGGACGCCGGCACTGCCTTCACCGACGATGGGCTGCGCGTGTCACCCCCACACCCTGTACACCAGATCCTCGATGGCGATCAAGTCGTCAGCGTCGGCGGAAGGTCCATCGCCGACCTGCTCGCCGACCCTGTCTACAGGGACGTCGCCACCGGCGAGCAACTCGAGTTGGTTGTACAGCGCGGGTCCGAGCGGTTCACGACGACGGTCGGCATTGGAGGTCGTCGGCCGTTGGGGGCGCTCCTCGCAGGGTGGTGGCCGGCGCTCGTGATGACAGTGTTGATCCTCGGGCTCGCGATCTGGTTGGTGGTCCGGCGACCCGGCGAGCCGGCGGCGCAGGCCCTGTTGTTGTTCTCGGCGGCCCTGGTATCGGTGGCGCTTGGCGAACTTGCCTTCTTGGAACCACTCGATCTTTGGGCCCGGCCGTGGGTGACCGCGTGGTCGTTCGTCTCGCTGGCCGGCTTCATGGAGCTCGCTGTCGCGCTGGTGATGTTCGCGTTGGCGTTCCCGGGTGGAGGTGAAGGGGGCGGCGGAGGTCGGGCATCGACGGTGGTCCGGTGGCTAATGCTGCTGCCGATAGTGGTGTCGACGTTCGTCGCTGCGGTGTATCGGATGGGCTGGTACTCGCTGCCTCGCGAACACGCGGTGGGCCATCTCGTCGGCGCGTGGTGGATGCTCGGGGTGCTGGGCGCGCTCGGCATCCTCGCAGTGCGCGGGTGGAGGCTCCGCCACGATGCCGTGGCTCGCCGGCAGTCGCAGGTCGTGTTGTTCGGCCTCGTGTTGACGCTGGCTCCTTGGTTCGCGATCAACCTGATCCCGAGCAATGGCTCGACGGCTTGGTTCGCTCTGGTGCTCCTACCGTTTCCGGCTGCGGTCGTGATCGCGGTAGCTCATGACAACCTGTTCGAACTTGACCTGATACTGAACCGCGGCCTGGTCGCTGCCCTCACCGGCGCGGTGTTGCTGGGGGCCTACTTCGCTGTGGTCGGAGTGACGATCGCGGTCGCCGGAGCGTCAGGGCCACTCGCGGAGATCCCTGCCGCTGGGTTGGCCGCCGTGCTGTTCGCTCCGGTGCGGCTGCGCTCGCAGCGATGGGTCGACCGTCGGCTCTACGGTCTTGCCGCCGAGCCCGGTGTCGTGTTCGGGCGGCTCGGTGAGCGGCTCAGCAATGCGGGCGACCCGGACGCGCTCTTGGCGGCGGTCGTGGAGACAGTGATGGAAAGCCTCCGGCTGCCGTTCGTGGCCCTCGAGTTGCGCCTGGCCGGGTCGTCGAGGATATTCGAGCAGCGAGGCCAGCCGACCGACACTGTCGAGTCGGTCGAGCTGCGCGCCGACGGCGTGGTTCTGGGCCGATTGCTGGTGTCGCCCCGACGCGGTGACACCGCGCTCAACGCGCGGGACGCGGCGTTACTCGCCGACCTCGGGCGCCATGCGGCCGTCGCCGCCGAAGTGAGTCTGTTGACCAACACCCTGCGTGAGGAGCAACACCAGATGGTGGTGTTGCGCGAGGCGGAACGAGAGCGGACGCAGCGCGATCTCCATGATCGCATCGGGCCGGTGTTCGTCGGCCTCGCGTTGCAGTTGTCAGCACTTGCGGAGGAAACCGACCCGACGACGGCCAAGGCGCTGCTCCGGCGGCTCCAGGCGCAGGCCAGCAACGCGTTGGAGGATGTCCGCCGGCTTGCGCGAGACCTGCGACCAGCTGAACTGGAGGACATCGGGCTGTTCGCTGCTCTCCAAGCCGCCGCCAACAGGCTGAGCAATGCGAACGAATTCGGGTTCGACGTCAGGGTGCCGCTTGCCCTTCCCCGAATGTCGCGTGATCGCGAGGATGCGACCTACCTGGTCTGCCTCGAGGCGATGGCCAACGCGGTCCGCCACAGCGGTGGACATCACGCAACGATCGGTCTGGCCCTCGGACCGGACGATTCGCTCCAGGGCGTCATCGAGGACGATGGAACCGGCATTTCCGACGCGGCGCCAGAAGGCACCGGCCTGGCGTCGATTCGCCACCGGATCAGTGCGTGCGGCGGTCACGTCGAGATCGGTCGATCCCCACTCGGCGGGGCGATGATCTCTTTCGAACTCCCGCCGGAAGGCCCCCGATGACCACGAACGACTGCATCCGCGTCCTCATTGCCGACGACCACCCCATAGTTCGCGAGGGGCTCCGCTTCGTGCTCGAGCGTCGCAGCGACATCGACGTCGTTGCCGAAGCAGCCAACGGACGCGATGCCGTCACGCTCGCGCTGCATCTCCTGCCCGATGTCGCCCTCGTCGATCTCGACATGCCCCAACTCGATGGCGTCGGCGTCGTCAAGGAACTCGGCAGAGCGCTCCCATCATGCAGGTGCGTCGTGCTCACGATGCACGACGACGATCGTCATCTCTTTGCCGCGTTGGCCGCGGGCGCTTATGGCTACATCGTCAAAGGCGCGACCAGCGACGACATCGAACGATCGATCCGTGCTGCCGCGGCCGGTCAAGTCCTGCTCGGCGCCGAGATCGCCGGCCGTATCACCGCCGCCGCGTCATCGACTCCGCCGCGCCCCGGCCGCGACAGGTTTCCGCAGCTCACCGAGCGCGATCTCGACATCCTCGAACGCATAGCTCAAGGCCTCGACAACACCTCCATCGCTCACGAGTTGGGCTTCGCCCCCAAGACGATCCGCAATCTGGTGTCGGAACTGTTCAGCAAGGTCGGCGCCGCCGATCGTGGCGACGCGGCCCGCATCGCTCGTGACGCCGGCCTCGGGGACACCCGTCCTCGATGACGGGACCACCCGCCCTCGCACCTGGGACGCCCTCGCCCGCATCGTTGCCTTCGACAGCCCACTACCCGGAGGAATGAATCGTGCACAAGCTCACCGCACTCGTACTCACGCTCACCGTCGTCGGCACCTCAGCACTCGCCGGGTGTGGAGATGACAAGCCGTCGGCAAGTGATTGGGCCGCGAAGGTGGTCAAGGTCTGCAAAGGAATCGAGACCGACTGGTCGGCCGCCGCCGCCGCGCTGCCGTCGGACGCGGCTCCGACGGTCGAACAACTGATGGCCTTCTACGCAGCATTCGGGCCGAAATTCGCGTCTGCTGTCAGCGAGATCAAGGCGTTGGATCGCCCCGACGGCATGGCCGCCACGATCAACGAGCTGATCGCGGCGCTGGACGCTGCGGCTGCGCGCACTACACGCGGGGCGATCGATGCCGCTGTCGCGGAAGAGGACATCAACAGCCAGGACGGCGCCCCGGAGTGGGCGCGACTGGAAGCCGCCAGTGTCGCCGCCGGCGTGGAACAGTGCAACAACAGATGATGCAACAACAATTGGCACGTGTCTGACGCCTGACGCGGCACCGTCGAGTTGAACTCGAGCGGTGCCGCTGGCGTGTGTCGCCGGCCGTGATCCTGCGGCTCGCTGCTTGCCCGACCAACCGACGGTGCCGGCAGCGGCCACCCCCTCTCCGTCCTCGCTGTTCATGTCACGGCCCTGATCACGACAGATCGTGGTGGAGACGCGACACGGAGGCGGCGCGACGGGGTTGCTGCGCCGGCCGCCACTGCCACAAGGGTGCGCGTGGCCGCGTAGGTTGGTCGCATGACCCAAGCTCAGGGAGTGACCCTCGAACGGCGCGACAGCGTCCTGATCGTTCACCTCGACGATGGCAAGGCGAACGCGCTCTCGTCCGCGATCATTACTGCGCTCATCGACGCCATCGACCAGGCGGAAGCCGACGACACGATCGGTGCCGTCGTGCTGCACGGCCGGCCCGGCCGCTTCAGCGCCGGGTTCGACCTCTCGGTGATGCGTAGTGGCGACTTCGGCGCTGTCGTCGCGCTGGTGAGCGAGGGTGGCGACCTCGTGCGCCGGCTGTACGGCTCGTCGGTGCCGATCGTCGCGGCGAGCACCGGGCATGCGCTCGCCGCGGGCGCGCTGATGCTGCTGGGCTGCGACGTGCGGGTGGGAGCCGACATCGACTGCAAGATCGGGCTCAACGAAGTCGCCATCGGCATGGTGTTGCCCAACTGGGCGATCACGATCGCGCAGGAACGGTTGAGCCGTCGTCACATCCAACTGGCGGTTGCGACCGCGCAGGTCACCGACAGCCGCGCTGCGGTCGACGCCGGCTTCCTCGACAGCGTCGTGCCGGAGGCCGAGGTGCTCGACGCGGCGGTGGCCAGGGCACAGGAACTCGCTGCCCTCGACGGCCGCGCCTACGCGGGAACAGTGCTGGCCCTGCGTGGCCCGGTGTTGGATCGGATGGCGGCGCAGATCACCGCCGACCGCGAAGCCGGAAGTTCGCCCATCGCCTGACACCGCCGGTGCCGGCGAGCCGCATCAGCGCACGAGCGTGGCGAGCCGTTCCAACGAGGTGATGTTGCGCGTGGTGTTGGGCCCGATCAGCTTGGCCAGCCGGGTGAGCGTGATCGTCGACTCGGTGAGCCTGCCGGCGATCAGCCAGTGCAGTTCGCGACCGTGCACTTCGAACCGGTCGAAGTCCGTCGACCGGTCCTTGATGGTGAAACTCGGCGCCGCCCGGCAGAAGGCGACCATGTGTGTGTGGCCCGGCGGCGTCGCGCCGAAGGGGCGCAGGTCGCCGGCGGCGATCACCTCGGCTGCCGTGCGCACGAACGTGGGCACGGGCCAACCGAGCTGCTCTGCGAGGTGTTCCTGGATGCGGGCTTCATGGTTGCCTCGTGCAGGGCCGGTGAACAACACGTTTCCGCTGGCGATGAACGTGGCCACGTCGGTGAAGCCGAGGGCGGTCACCTCGGTGCGCAGCCGATCCATCGTCACTCGATGCCCGCCGACGTTGATCCCGCCGAGGAGTGCGACGAAGCGGGCCATGGCTGCCATCTTGGCCCAGGCGCGCGGCGCGGCAGCGCGCTCCGAGCCGTAGCGGCGCGCGACGACCTGACAACCTTGACGCCATGGAACACTTCGAGGGCAGGATCGCAGTCATCACCGGCGGTGGCACCGGCATGGGCCGGGAGCTGGCCTGTCAGCTGAGTGCGGAAGGGTGCCATGTAGCGATGTGCGACGTGTCGGCCGAGAACCTGGCCGAGACCTTCGCCTTGTGTGCAGCAGGTGCGCCGGAAGGCACGCGGGTCACCACCTTCGTGGCTGATGTGTCGCAGGAGGCCCAACTGGTGGCCTTCGCCGAGGCCGTGCAACGCGACCACGGCACCAAGCACATCAACCTGCTGTTCAACAACGCCGGTATCGGGGGTGGGGGCAGCTTCGTGGCCGACGAGCGCGACGAGTGGGAGACCACTTTCAACGTGTGCTGGGGTGGCGTCTACCTGGGTACGCGTGTGTTCCTGCCGCTGCTGCTGGCGAGCGAAGAGGGCCACATCGTCAACACCAGCAGCGTCAACGGCTTCTGGGCGTCGCTGGGCCCCAACATTCCCCACACTGCGTACAGCGCGGCGAAGTTCGCCGTCAAGGGCTTCACCGAGGCCCTCATCACCGATCTCCGCCAGAACGCCCCGCACGTGAAAGCGTCCGTCGTGATGCCGGGTCACATCGGCACCTCCATCGTCATCAACTCGGGCAAGTTCTTCGGCCGTGAACCCAAGGAGATGACGAGCGAGCAGCTCGATCTCGTACGCGGCCGGTTGGCGCAGCGCGGGCTCGATCTCACCAACGCCAGCGACGACGACCTTCGTGTCGGCATGCAGATGCAGGCCGAGATGTTCCGCGATGCGGCGCCCACCACGGCCGCACAGGCGGCAACGATCATTCTCGACGGCGTGCGTGCCGGCGCGTGGCGCATCCTCGTCGGCGACGACGCGGTGAGCCTCGATGAACTCGTGCGCGAGATGCCGGGCGACGCCTATGACGAGGCCTTCCTGCCCCATCTGCGTGCCCGCGGGTTGTTCGCCTTCGCCACCGAGTGAGCCCACTCGCGCCGGTCTGATCATGTTGTGACCTTCGCCGGTGTTGGTTTCAGGTCCGACTCCCTACCGTGCCAAGTAGGAAGAGCAGGGGCGGCACGGGAGCCGCCCCGGCAGAAGGGATTGCTCATGTATCAGCACGCCGTCGTCTGGATCGACCACCGGCACGCGACGATCATCGAGTTCTCGTTCGATGACCAGCGCGTCGTTGTAGTGGATCGTGAGGGTGGCCAGCAGAAGGTGCACCGTCGTTCCGGCATCCCGGGCAGCGGGAAAGCCCCCATCGACCACCACTTCTTCGATGAGGTGGCCGTTGCGGTGAGTGGCGCTGCGGAGATAATGATCGTCGGTCCGGGGAATGCCAAGACCGAGTTCCACAAGGATCTGGGAGCGCGGCACGAGGCGGTCGCCAAGAAGGTCCTAGCGGTGGAGTCCGTCGACCATCCGAGCAATGGCGAACTCCTTGCGCTCGCCCGCAAGTATTTCCGGCGGATCGACGCGTTGCGCGGCGACATCTGATCCCTCTCCGCTGGTGACGGCGCCGCTGGTTTATGGCGCCGGGGGTTACGACGCCGGCGCTGAGGGCGCCGCGTACACCGTGCGGCCGCCGATGATCGTGCGCCGCACCTGCGCGAGCAACAACGACTCCGGGCCGTCCGCCAGCGGATCGCGGTCGAGCAGCACCAGATCGGCGGCGAGACCCGCGCGCAGCACCCCGCGCTCGTTCTCCATGCCGCTGGCCCACGCCGCCTCACGAGTCGCGTGACAGATCGCGTCGAGCAGCGGGAGCGCGAAATCGGGCCGGTAGGCCGCCACTGTCGGGCTACGGGGCGACCGCCGGGTGGCAGCGATGTACATGTTGGGCAGTGCCTCGTACGGTGCCGTCGGAGTGTCGGTGCCGAACGCCAGCGTGGTGCCGGCCGCGAGAAACTCCGGCCAGGCGAAGCCGCGATGGGAGCGGTGATCGCCGAGCATCGCCACCCAGTTCGGCAGGAAAGCAGGGTCGCAGTGCACAGGCTGCATCGACGCGGTGATGCCCAGCGGTGCCAGGCGAGCGACATCGGCCTCGTCGACGTATTCGAGGTGCTCGATTCGATGCCGTCGGTCGCCGGTGTCGCCGCGCTCGGCACGCCGATGTGCCGCGACCTCGAGCACGTCGATCGCGGTGCGCACGGCCAGGTCGCCGATGGCATGCAGCGCGATCTGCAGGCCGGCCTCGTCCGCTGCCAACACCACCGGCTCGAGCGCCGCACGATCCCAGATGAGCTGACCCGGCTCGCCGTTGGCGTAAGGCGCCAACATCCCGGCGGTGCACGCGTCGATCGTGCCGTCGACGATCAGCTTGATGCCGACCACGCGCAGGTGCGCGCCGCAATGCTTCTCCACGAGAAGCGCCGCGCGTGCAACCTGAGCCAGTTCGTCGTCGGGTCGGCCGGTGCGGGCGATCAGCCAGTGGCCGACCACCGTGAAGTCCAGCGTGCCGCGCTCGTCGGCGCGCACGAGCGCGGCGAGGCCATTGGGTTCGAGGCCCATGTCGACGGCGCTGGTGGTGCCGGTGGCTCGATACGCCGCCAGAGCAGACTGCAGCTGCTGGTCGTAGGTGGCTTCGTCGGCTTCGTTCATCACCGGCCAGGCGATGTGGTACCCCGCGTTCTCCAGCAACAGTCCGGTGGCCGCCCCGAAGGAGTCGCGCACGATGCGGCCGCCCACCGGGTCGGGCGTGTGGTCGTCGACTCCCAGCTCCTCCAGCGCCGCCGTGTTGGCCCACACCGAGTGCAAGTCGTTCGCATCGAGATAGACGGG
>JANONE010000515.1:0-7773 GCA_031420675.1 Ilumatobacteraceae bacterium
GGCCGAAGCGATGGACGCGCACGGCACCTTCGTCGACATCAACAACATGGTCAGCCAGAGCGTGCCGCACCTCCACGCGCACGTGGTGCCTCGTCGCCGGAAGGACGGTCTGCGCGGCTTCTTCTGGCCGCGGGTCCGCTACTCGGACGCCTCCGAAGCGAGCGACATCGCTGTGAGGATCAGCGCACTCCTCGCCGTCTGAGGATGCGCTCCGGGTGCCGTTTGGCACTTAGTGCAAATGCAACAACTTGAATGCTTGTATTCAGCGCGCGAAACCTGTTCGATTTGCGGATGTAACAGTTCGTTACTCAGAGAAATCCGGTACCCGGAGGTATCAAGTCACATGACCACCAAAGCAGAGCTGATCGACGCCATTGCTACCAACGCAGGGGTAACCAAGGCCGATGCCGAGCGCACGGTCGCTGCCTTTTTCGACGTAGTCGTGAAGGCCGCCAAAGAGGGCGAGAAGATCGCGTGGCCGGGCTTCGGGTCGTTCAGTACCTCGAAGTCGGCGGCGCGGACGGGTCGCAACCCACAGACCGGTGAGGCTGTGCAGATCGCAGCCTCGACGCGTATGAAGTTCACCTCCAGCAGCACGCTCAAGGCTGGACTGAACCCGAAGCGGTAATCGAAGTCATCAGTCCCCAACACCCATCAAGCACCAGCAGACAACGGAAGGAAATTCAAGTGGCAGCAACGAAGAAGGCGGCTTCCGCCAAGAAGGCTCCGGCAAAGAAGGCTCCGGCAAAGAAGGCAGCAGCCAAGAAGGCTCCGGCCAAGAAGGCAGCTCCGGCCCAGAAGGCCGCCGCCGCCAAGAAGGCTCCGGCCAAGAAGGCAGCAGTCAAGAAGGCTCCCGCCAAGAAGGCTCCCGCCAAGAAGGCTCCGGCCAAGAAGGCTCCGGCCAAGAAGGCAGCAGCCAAGAAGAAGTGAGGCCTCGAGCCACACGGCGTTGAACGGGGGGCTGCGGCCCCCCGTTCGCCGTTTTCGGCAGCGGTGTACGACAATGGCGCGATGCACGCGATCTGCGACGACCTGCACGCCGAGCACCTTGCGCTGGAGGTGCTCGTGGCCCAGCTGACCGAAGCCGAGTGGTCGCTTGCGACGCCGGCCGCAGGCTGGTCGATACGCGACCAGGTCAGCCACCTGTGGTTCTTCGATCAACGGGCCGCATTGGCCTTGCGCGACCCAGACGAGTTCGCAGCCGACATGCAGCGGTTGTTCGCGGCAGGTGGTACGCAGGCGTCGGTCGAGCCGGGGCGAGCGATCAGCGGCGGCGAGTTGCTGTCAGCGTGGCGGGCCGATCGTGATCACCTGATCGCACTGGCCCGAACCGTCGATCCGTCGTCGAGAGTGCCGTGGTACGGGCCGGCGATGGCCGCTCGCTCGTTCGTCACCGCTCGATTGATGGAGACGTGGGCGCACGGGCAGGACATCGCCGATGCACTCGGGCGGACACGACCGGCAACGTCGCGTCTCAAGCATGTGGCCCACATCGGCGTACGCGCGCGGCCGTTCAGCTACCTGATCAACGCCACCGACCTGCCTGCGGCGCCGGTGTACGTCGCGCTTACCGCTCCCGACGGCTCGCTGTGGGAGTGGGGCGAGCCGGCGGCCGACCGTGTAACCGGCGATGCTCTCGACTTCTGTCTGGTGGTGACACAGCGGCGGCATCGTGCCGACACCGGCCTGGTGGTGCAAGGAGATGCAGCGACCGAGTGGATCGCGATCGCGCAGGCCTTCGCCGGCGACCCTGGCAGTGGCCGAGTTGCCGGTCAGTTCCCGCGTTGATGCGGCGCCGGCGGGCTACAGGTCGCTGATGCGTTTGAACAGTTCGGCGCTGCCGACGCCGTAGCGAGCGCCGAGGCCGGCGAGCCGGCGGCTGATGCGCTCGCGGAAGGCCTCCATCTGCACCGGGTCGACCGCCTTCATCGTGCTCTCGAACTGGCTCTCGTGGGCCTCCAAGGCGTGCAGCTTGATGCTGACGAAATTGGTGACGTCCTCCACGTGGTCGGGCTCGTCGGCTTCCCAGAGCAACAGGGTTTCCGGGCGGTGGGAGGCGAGGCCCTGGTCTTTGAAGAAGTGCGGGTCGCGTGCCGCCACGATGGCGTCGCAGGCGATCAAGCCGCCCTCGCGATGATCGGGGTGCAACCGGTAGCGCTTCCATGGGTCGTGGGCGAGGATCACCTGCGGCCGCAGAGTGCGGATTACCCGGGCGACCTCGCCACGGAGCTGCAGGCTGTTCTCCAACTCGCCGTCCACCTCGCCGAGGAACACCACCTCGCCGGCGCGGTCGCCCGCGAGGCGGCGGGCGGCCTCGCGTTGTTCGCGCTGCCGGGCGGCGACGAGCGCCGCCACATCGGCGTCGGGGTCCCACGTGCCTTTGGAACCATCGGTGAGCACGAGGTGATGGACGACGCAACCGCCGGCCGCCCACTTGGCGATGGTGCCACCGCCCCCGAACTCGACGTCGTCGGGGTGTGCTCCGATGGCCAACGCCGACTTGGGCGTCGTTAGCTCATGAGAGATCAGCGTTGCGGAGGGGTCGGGTTGGCCAGGTTCGTTGGCAGCCATGCGGGCAACACTTCCTGCACCAGTGGGTGCGTGAGGTCGGCGGGGATGTCGATGTCGAGGCCCAACAGCGGGTCGCGACGCACTGCGACCGGCACGCCGGCGGCGATCGCTTGGGCCAGGTGGCGACGGAACGATCCAGGGCCGTACGCGAACTGGAACTCCAGGTCGGTCGGGAGGGCGGCCACGTTGGTGCCATCGCCGCGCGAGTCCGGCACCAGTGTGAGCGTGCCGGCGATCGCGATGTTGGCGAGGCCGCGCGCGCGGGGGAGGTCGCCGTGCGCGACGACGACGTGGCCGATGCCTCGCTCGCGCAGGTCGGCGATGCTGTGGTTGACGGCTGCGTTCAACCCGACACCGGGATGCCACAACACCGTGGCACCGCGCGACGTGGCCCATTCAGCCACCGCTTCGTGATCGCAGGCGACGAACACGGGCAGTTCGCCGGCAGCGGCGAGGACACGCTCGGCCGTCCACCGCGCCAACGCCTCGCGCTCGCTGGGCGCGAGCACGGGCGACAGGCGCGCCTTGGCATCGGCAAACGCCTTCACCGGCACGAGGACCACAGGATTCACACGGGCATCGTAGAGGGCCGCGCAGCGGTGCGTTCGGCGATGTCGTGATGCGCGGGAAGGGGCTGCGGCTGGGCCATCGGCGTACGCTGTCGGCCATGACGATCAGGGTGGCGGTCATCGGAGCCGGCTCGTGGGGAACGACGGTCGCAGCGCTCGCCGCCGTCAACGCGCCGACGGTGCTGTGGGCTCGCCGGGCGGCTCTGGCCGACTCGATCAACAACGATCACGTCAACCCCGACTACCTGCCGAACTTCGTCCTGCCCGACCAGCTGCGCGCCACCGCCTCGTTGGAGGATGCCGTATCCCACGCCGACGTGCTGGTGATGGCAGTACCGTCGCACGGCTATCGCGAGGTGGCTGCCGAGGCCGCGCCGTTCTTGCGCCCGTGGGTGCCGATCGTCAGCCTCACCAAGGGCCTCGAGCGCAACTCGCGTAAGCGGATGAGCGAGGTCACCCGCGACGAGATGCCGGGTCACCCGGTGGCCGTGCTCACCGGCCCCAACCTCGCCAAGGAGATCCTCAGCGGTCAGCCGGCAGCCAGCGTGGTAGCCATCGACGACAACGACATCGCCACCGAGCTGCAGCGTATTTTCGGTCGCCCCACTCTGCGCGTGTACACCAACGACGACGTAGTGGGGTGCGAGGTCGGTGGCGTGGTCAAGAACGTCATCGCCATCGGGGCGGGGATGGCCGAAGGAATGGGCTTCGGCGACAACACACGCGCCACGCTCATCACGCGCGGCCTTGCCGAGATGACGCGTCTCGGTATTGCGATGGGCGGCCAGGCGGCCACGTTCGCAGGCCTCGCCGGCATGGGTGACCTGATCGCCACCTGCTCGTCGAAGCAGAGCCGAAACAGCATGGTCGGCTTCCAACTCGGTGAGGGCAAGACCATCGAGGAGGTGCTGGCTGCGATGAACATGGTGGCCGAAGGTGTGAAGAGCTCGCCCAGCGTGCTCGACCTGGCCCGTCGCTACGGCGTCGACATGCCGATCACCGAGCAAGTGGTCGCCGTCTGCCACCAGGGCAGGCCGGCGCGGGAAGCTTTGGGTTCGCTGATGCAGCGCACCCGCAAGAGCGAGATGGAGTGAGTGATGAACGCCTCGGCGAAGACACATCCGGCGACCACACAAACGGCGACGACACGCGTCGCGCCACGCGCAACGGCAGTTGTCACGACCGGCGTCACCGGTGGCCGCTGGCGAGCATCGGTCACCCAGTGGGGTGCGATCGAACCATGGAGCGACGGCGCGCCGCTCGATTGGCACGTTGCGGCCGACGATCGGTGGCACAGCCCGCAGGCTGAAGCGGCGGTCCGGCAGCGACGTATCGACGGCACGGCGGTCGTGGAGACCCGTGTGCGCATCCCCGATGGCGATGCTGTGCAACGAATCTACTCCGTGCCTGACCGCGGTGGCCTCACCATCATCGAGGTGGAGAACGCGTCTCCACTCGCCATCGCCGTGGCCTTCACGCGCGGCGATCTGCTCTCGGTGCGTCCGCCGAGCGCGCCGATCGAGGGCATCACCCTCCCCGCCGGAAGCGTCGCGTTTCCGATCGGCCATCACAGCACTCTCACGGTCGCGCTGCCGCACGCCGAGACCGGCGGCGGAGCTTTGCCGAACGGTCTGCCGACGGCGGCAGCAGTGGTGCGCGGCTGGACAACGACCGTCGAGCGCGCCAGCCGCCTGCTGCTGCCCGACGCGGCGCTGGCAGAACGAGTCATCGCCGAACGCTGTGAACTCGGGCTCGTCGGCCCGCAGGAGCCCGAGGCCGATCCGGTCGGCTTCCTGCTCGCCGTCGGCCAGTTGGTGCGCATGGGCGAACTCGCCGAGCCGTGGGTGCCCGATCTTGCGCACGCGCTCGAGTCGGCAGCGCGGGCTGCGCCCCGCGACTGGGCGTTGGCCGCAGCGATCGACGCCGCCGATCATGTGCTCGCGGTCGCCGGCGAGACCCGTGCCCGCCGTGACCTCTCCGGGTTCCGTTCTCGCATTCAGGCATCGCACGCGCTGCCTGGGGCCGCCCCCGACGACGCCGCCCGATTCATCGCCTGGGTCGAGCGGCTGTTGGTCGATGTGCGCGACGGTGCCCAGCTGTTGCCGGTCGGCGTGCCCAGCGGATGGGAAGGCAACAACTTCGAGGTGTACGGGGTGCCCACCGGTGCGACCAGCAGCGTCTCGTTCGCCGTGCGCTGGCACGGGGCCCGGCCGGCCGTGCTGTGGGAACAGACGACTGGCGCCGATGGACCGGTTGCCTTGTCGTCGCCAGTCGTCGCACCCCACTGGCTCACGTCCGAGCTGACGGGCGAGGCACTGTGGCCGCAACCCCTCGGGGACGCCATTCGTCAGGTTTGCGGTAAGGTCGGGTGATCCGCCCGGCCCTCGGCAACGAAGGGTAAGCATGGCGATCTCGATCGAGAAGTTTCAAGAGCAGGGCGGCCGGCTGAAGACCACCGATCTCGACTTCGGGTCGTTCCGGCGCCAGCCGCTGGACCCGCAGGTGCTGCGTTGCCTTTCCTACATGCACGACATCGAGTACCAGACAGTGCTCTACACCCGCGAGCTGTTGATGATGCCGGCGTGGAAAGACCCCCAGTTCACCGCCTTCCTCACGCTGTGGAACTACGAGGAGTACTGGCACGGCCAAGCCTTGGGCCGTGTGCTCGCCGCCCACGATCGGCCGGCGCACGACGCTCGCCTCACCGCCATGCGGAAGTCCAACAAGCGGTACCTGTCCTGGAGCCCCGCTGTCTTCTGGGCGCTGGGGCATGGCGTGCGCAAGTTCCCGGCGGTGCACATGACCTGGGGTGCGATCAACGAGTGGACCGCGAATGCGGCCTACAACCGGCTGGCGCAGCTTGCCGACCATCCGGTGCTCAGCGAGCTTCTCGGGCGCATCATGCGCCAGGAGGGCCGCCATGCCGCCTACTACGTCAGCCACGCGCGCGATCTACTGGAGGACGACCGCCGTGCCCAGAAGGTCACCAAGTGGTTCCTGCAGCACGAGTGGGCGGTGGTCGGCAGCGGCGACGTGCCCAAGATCGAGACCTCCTTCGCGGCGGCCTACCTGTTCGGCGGGGGAGATGGTGCGGAGCTGATCGAACGTGTGGAGGAACGGATCGACGCCTTGCCCGGCCTGGCGGGCTTGAACCTGGTGCGCACGGCGATCGCCGCTGCGATCAAGCATGTGCGCGCCGAGGAGGGTTCCGTGCCGCTGGCCCCGGCGTCCTCGGCTCCGCTCAGCCCGGCTGAGGTCTAGCCGGCTTCAGCTTGCGGGCGCCGGCCGCCCACTCTGGACAACGTGATGGGCGAGGCGCACGAATTCCTTCACCCACGGGTGCTCGCCGCGCCGTGGCCAGGCGAGCAGCAGTGGCACCGCCGGAGCATCGGTGAGTACCACATAGCGGACGTCGGGGTGCTGATGAAGCGCAGCGGTGGAGGCGACCGAGACCCCGAAGCCGGCGCCGGAAGCGATGGCGACCAGCCAGTCGTCCATGCTCGTCACGTTGGCGGCGATGCGCGGGCGACTCCCTTGCGGCCATAGGTCGGGGCTGGTGGTTCCGGCTCGCGTGTTGACGACGAGCGCATCACCGGCAATGTCCGCGAGCTGGAGCGCGGTGCGCCGGGCCAGTGGGTGATCTGCCGGCAACACCGCGACCCGTACCTCCTCGTCGATGACGAAGGTGCGATATGCGTCGTCCGGTATCGGCCCCCGGGTGAGTGCCACATCGACCTTGCCCGTGGCGAGGCCGGCGGTGCGATCCTCGCCGCCAAGGATGGTCAACGGTCGGTTGGGGTGTGCCAGCTTCCATGCCCGGACGATGGGCGACAGATGGGCGGCAGCCGACCAGCTCTGGCCGACACGAAGGGGATCCACGACACTGCCGGCGTTGGCCAGCGCGTCATCGAACACACGAACTGCGTTGCGCGCAGCGTGCTCGAATCGGCTGCCTGCGTCGGTGAGGCTGAGGTGGTGAGTCGAGCGGTCGACGAGCTGCACACCCAGTTCGCGCTCCAACTGGGCAAGCGATCGCGATAAGGCGGGTTGCGATAGGTGCAGGCGATGAGCGGCGCGGGTGACGTTGCGCTCGTCCGCGATCATGAGGAAGCCGCGGAGATGACGAACCTCGATGGTCATACGTCACAAGCATAATCATGACGCGATCCGCATTTCACAGACGGCGGCCTACGGTGCACAGTCGTCCGTGATGCAGGTCGAGGTGAAACGCGCGGACCAGCAGGTCGCAGCGGGAGTGAGCGGGGGCACGACGCTGATCGTGGCCTCGATCGTGTCCGTGCAGTTCGGCGCAGCAGTGGCGAAGCAGTTGTTCGCCGACGTCGGTCCGGCCGGAGTGGTCCTGCTGCGTCAAGGAATTGCTGCGATTGTGCTGGTGGGCATCGTTCGTCCGCGGATTCGCGGTCGGAGTTCCAGCGACTGGATGGTCGTCGTTGCGTTCGGGGCGGTGCTCGCGGCGATGAACCTGACGTTCTACGAGGCCGTTGCGCGCCTACCGCTGGGCATGGCGGTCACGATCGAGCTGCTGGGCCCGTTGGGGCTGGCCGTCGCCCTTTCGCGGCGGCGACAGGAGTTCGCCTGGTGCGCCTTTGCGTGCGGGGGGGTGGTGCTGCTC
>JANONE010000516.1:0-11732 GCA_031420675.1 Ilumatobacteraceae bacterium
CCGACGCTGGCTGGCCAAGGTGTGCGATCGCCGGCTGGGCGACCCGAACGCCCTTGATGAAGAAAGGACTCGAGTGCGCGCCTTCGCTGCCGCGCACTGCCTCACGGCCGCCGATTAGTATCGTCGGCAACTCGTACGTACGACTGTGGATACTACGTACGTGTTATCATCAGTGCATGATCCTGACTGCCTCCAAACTCCGCGAGAACGTCTACCGCGTGCTCGATCAGGTGCTCGAGACGGGCGAGCCTGCGGAAATCGAACGCAACGGCCGCCGCCTCCGCATCGTCGCCGATGACCCACCCTCGCGACTCAGCCGGCTGGTGCAACGCACCGACTTGGTCGTCGGCGAGAGCGACGACTTCGTGCACCTCGACTGGTCCGGCGAATGGAAGGGGTGATCCGCCTCGATACCCACGCTGTGGTCTGGCTGTTCACCGGCGAGGTCGAGCGATTCACGAAGAAGGGTCGAGCGTTGCTGGAGACCGAACGGCTCGTCGTGTCGCCCATCGTGCAACTGGAGCTCACCTACTTGCACGAGATCGAACGCCTCAAGGTCGGCGGGGCCGACATCATCGGCGACCTCCACTCACGCATCGGCCTCGAGCTGTCGGAGCAGAGCCTCGTCTCCGTCGTGCAGGCCTCAGCTTCACTGCACTGGACCCGCGACCCGTTCGACCGGCTGATCGTCGCCGACGCCCTCGCCGCCAACTGCCCATTGCTGACGAAGGACGACACGATCAGGAGACACGCATCCGTCGCGCGCTGGTGACACGTGGGCGTCACCCCGACGAACAGCCGAGGCCGCCCTTCGAATCGGGGACCACCGACCGATCGCCGTCGGCCACACGGGCCGAGTACTCCCACACCACGCTCGACCAACGACCCTTGCTGTCGATCGCAAGCAGCGCCTGCCACCCGGTGCTCGACGCAATCGCGGCAGCAGCCGTGTGCGCAGCCGCGTCGTCGCCGGCAGTGAGCGCCGCGTCCCATCGGCTCGCCCACTCGCACCACACCGCGCCGGTGACCTCAGCCACCAACTGATAGTCGTCCAGTGCGCGATCTGCGGATGCCAGCGCTGAGACGTCGAAGCCCGGCGGGAGCGGCACGTCGGCCAACATCGTCGCCACCTGCTGCGGGCGCTCCGTCGGCAGCACCGTGTGGCCCGCCAGTTCCCCCTCCCACGTGGCACGGTCGGTCTCTGCAACCAGTGCCGCATCGGCCAGGAACGAGTCGAGATCCGCGTAGCCCTGGCCGGTCGCCTCCCAGACCCAGAACCCATCGAGCCAGTCCACCCGCATGCCGTCCTCGGACAGGAACGCATCGTGACCACCGAGGGCGATGAGCTTCACGTTGGGACCGTTGGGCGCGATCCGGGTACCCAAGTCGCCGCCCGGGTAGAGGTTGAACTGCATCGAACGGGCGCCGTCGTCGTTCGCCCACTGGTACTCGACACGACGGAACACGTTGCCCGTCTCCGGCGGGGGAAGTGACACGAGTCCTGCCGGCACCTCACCGATGGAGAGCGAGCCGTCGGCAGCGACAGCAATGGATCGGGTGATGGCCAGCGTGTCGGTGAGGCTGAGGTTCCGAGCCGAGGCTTGCAGCTGCACGTTGCCGACATGCCAGGTGACCGACCGATACGAATCGTCGGTTCGATTCGTGATCTGGCCGTCGATTCCATCGTCGGCGAGGTTGCTTTCGGACTCGGTCGGAACGGTTGTCGGAACTGGAGCTTCACCGACGTTCTCGACGACGAAGCTGCCGCCGGCAAAACCCGTCACCGCATCGACCACCACGATGCTCGTCTGTCCCCAGGGCGCGTCGGCGAAGTAGTCGACGGTCCAACCAGGGGCAGTCATGGTGACCATCGGCGGCTCGGTCGCGGCGACGAACTCGGCACCGCGAAGAGGTGTCGTCGGCCCCGTCGGACCGGCAGCGGTCGAGTCGCGATGAGTCCTGTTGATCGCCACCAGACCGCTGACGACGCCCACCACACACAGCACGCCGAGCGCGACCCGGGCCGTCTGACGTCGGCGCCGACGTTGCGTGACCCGCCCGAACGTCTGCTCCTTCGAGATGTAGGTCGGCGCCAGGTCGGCCAGCGCGCTGAGTTCGAGTTCGAGATCATCGAGACGCGACGTCATGACAGGTACTCCTTGAGTTGTTGCAGACCGCGATGCAGCGACGACTTCACGGTTCCCTCGGAGATGCCGAGCTGCGCGGCGATCTCCGCAGTGTTGAGTTGCAAGTAGTGACGAAGGACGACAACGGCGCGTCGCCGGTGCGGCAACGCTGCCAACGCGTCGGCGAGCTCGGCGTAGTGATCCGAGGTTGATGCCGGATCGGCGAGCAGGTGCCGCTTGCCCAGCGCCATCAGTCGCCGGCGGTGACGCGTTCGGCATTCGTTGACGACGCATGTGCGCAGGAACGCGCCGGGTCGACTGATCGAGTCCCACCGCTCGTAGACCTTGACGTAGGCCTCTTGCACGGCGTCTTCCGCCATCGGACCCGAGCCGAGCAGCAGGAAGGCCAGACGCAACATCGGCTGTTGCTCGTACTCGAAGAGCTCGGAGAACCCGGATGCGCGGGCATCGACCACTTCCGCCGCGATGGAGATCGGCTCAGGGTTGAGGGCGGAGAACGTCACTGCAGCCTACGACGCACTCAGCACCCGATCGGTTGCTCTCGCCCTGACGAACACCCGCAGGTGGGCACTGACGGCCGCGGCTAGACGGCGGGTTGTTGTTGGGTGATGCAGTGGATGCCGCCGCCGCCGGCGAAGATGTCGCGGGCGTCGTGCAGCACGATCTCGCGGCCCGGGTACAGGTCGGCCAGGATCTCGGCGGCGACCGCGTCGTTGGGGTCGTCGAAGCTGCACAGGATCACGGCGCCGTTGCACACGTAGTGATTGAGGTAGCTCCAGTCGACGATCTCGCCGTCGGCATGCGTCTGCACTGGGGCCGGCACCTCCACCACTTCCAGCCGGCGACCGGCCGCGTCGGTCGAGCCCCGCAGCAGCTCGATGTACTCGTCGGTCACGCCGTAGTCGGGGTGCAGCGGGTCGTGCTGACGGTGGGCCAACACCACACCCGGCCGCACGAAACACGCACAGATGTCGACATGGCCGCGTGTGCCGAAGCGGCCGTAGTCCTTGGTGAGGCCCTGTGGCAGCCAGATCACCTTGCTGACCCCGAGGAAGACCTTGAGCTCGGTCTCCACCGACTCCATGCTCATCGTCGGGTTGCGGCCCCTGTCCAGTTGCACCGTCTGGGTGCACAGCACGGTGCCCTCACCATCGACGTGGATACCACCTCCCTCGTTCACCATCTGTGAGCTGAACAGTTCGGCACCGGCCAAGCCGGCGATGAACGCACCCACGTGCTGCTCGTCGGTCCAGTCGGAGAAGCCGGCGTCGCCCCAGGCGTTGAAACGCCAGTGGGTGGCGCCCAGCCGACCATCGGGGTGGGTGAGGAAGGTGGGCCCGCTGTCGCGAGCCCACGCATCGCCCGTCGGCGTTTCGTGGATCTCGATCGACTCGTCCACCATCTCGCGGGCCACCTCCGCATCGCCGACGTTGCACACCAGTGACACCGGTTCGAAGCGATTGATCGTGTTCGCCACCGATGCCCACACGCGCCGGGCGTTCCCCAGTTCACCGCCGGGATCGTCGCCGAACCCCTCGTTGGCGGGCGGGAACTCCATCCAGGTGCGTTCGTGCGGTACCCACTCGGGGGGCATGGAGAAACCGGCAAGCCGGGGCGCACTCATGGCAGAGCTCCTTGGAAGAGGGTCACAGGAAGTAGAGGCGGCTGAGCGACACGGACTCGGATGGGTCGGCGTAGACCGGCTCGCCGTCGAGGGAGACCATGCCCGTCTTCGGGTCGACATCCACCTTGCCCAGGCGGTTGTTGTGCACGAGGTCGGCAGGCCCGATGCCGCGAGTCCCGCGCACTGCGACACGACGACGGCGGGTGGTCATGTGATCGTCGCCGGCGTCGAGCGCAGCCTGGCTGACGAACGCCACCGACAGGTCGGCGGCAGTGGCGCCGAACGAGCCGAACTGCGGGCCCAGCACCAGCGGCTCGCACGAGTCGGTGGTCGCATTCGGGTCGCCGGTGACGCCGTAGGCGGGGAAGCCGCTCTTCAGCACGAGCTGCGGCTTGGCGCCGAAGTAATCGGGGCGCCACAGCACGATGTCGGCCAGCTTGCCGACATCCAACGAGCCGATCTCGTGCGCCAGGCCGTGCGCGATCGCTGGGTTGATGGTGAGCTTTGCCATGTACTGGCGCACACGATCGTTGTCGTGCACGGTGGGTTCGGAGAGCAGGTCCTGCTTATTCTTCGCGGCCAGTTGGAACGTGCGGCGCACGGTCTCGCCGGCGCGGCCCATACCCTGCGCGTCGCTGCTCGTGATGCCGATGACGCCGAGGTCGTGCAGCACGCCCTCGGCCCCCATCGTGCCGCCGCGGATTCGATCCGTGACCATGGCGTGATCGCTGGGCGAATGGTGGTTCAGGCCGTGGGTGGCGAAGATCATCTCGTAGTGCTCGTCGAGCGCATCGCGGCCGAACGGCAGCGTCGGGTTCGTCGACGAGCCGAGCACGTTCGCCACTCCGGCCAGTTTCAACACATTGGGCACGTGCCCACCGCCGCAGCCTTCGATGTGAAACGCGTGAATCGTGCGGCCGGCCAAGACGCTCAGCGTGTCCTCCACGCTGAGGCACTCGTTGAGGCCGTCGGTGTGCAGCGCGACCTGCACGTCGAACACTTCGGCGACGTTCAACGCGGTGTCGAGCGCGCGGGTGTGGGCGCCCATGTCTTCGTGCACCTTGAACCCGCAGGCGCCGCCCTCGACGAGGGCTTCGATCAATGGTGCTTCGACGGACGACGAGCCGCGCGCGAGGAAGCCGATGTTCACCGGCCATTGGTCGAAGCTGTTGAACGCGTGGCGCAGCGCCCATGGCGAGTTGACGCCCACGCCCCAGACCGGCCCGAACTCCTGGCCGATGATGGAGGTCACGCCGGAAGCGAGCGACGCCTCCATGATCCGCGGCGACAGCAGGTGCACGTGGGTGTCGATCGCGCCGGCGGTGGCGATGAGCCCCTCACCACTGATGATGCTGGTGCCGGTGCCGACCACCACATCGACATCGTCCTGCATGTCGGGGTTGCCGGCGCGGCCGATGCCGCAGATGCGGCCCGCACGGATGCCGATGCTGGCCTTGCCGATGCGGCAGGTGGCATCGATGATCACCACGTTGGAGATCACGATGTCGCAGGTGTCGCGGACGGCGGCCGCCTTCAGCATCAGGCCATCGCGCGCCGTCTTGCCGAAGCCGGCGAGGAACTCGTTGCCACGCGCCTGCGAGTCGTACTCGATCTGGATGACGAGGCCGGTATCGCCCAACCGCACACGGTCGCCGACTGTCGGGCCGTGGATCGCGGCATAGTCGTCGGGCAGGATCTCATCGGGGTGCGCATGGCTGTGGGGTACGGCACCGTCGTCGTGGCTGTGCTCGAACTGCCCGTGCGAGTGCCGGTGCGGATGAGGGTGCGAGTGCGTGCCGCCGCTCGCTGTGTCGCTCATGGCTGCGCCCCCAGGTACCCCTGCTCGGCGGCCCGCGCCAGCGCCGTTTCCTTCGCGCCCGGCGCATCGAGCGGCCCGTCCACCAAGCCGGCGAAACCAATCGCGATGCGAGCACCGCCGACGGGCACAAGTGGAGCATCGGTGGGTTCGCCCGGCTCGAAGCGCTTCGCGGCGCCGGCCGGAATCGCGAGCCGCATTCCGTACGCCGCGGCGCGATCGAACGACAACCGCGGGTTCACCTCGAAGAAGTGGAAGTGGGAGGTGATGCTGATCGGTACAACGGAAGTGTTGATGACGGAGAGGTACACGAGACCCGGCGGCTCGACCGGCTCACGCGGTGCGGCGAGCACTGCGCCGGGCGCATCCGAACCGAGGCCCGCGCCCTTGCCGAACGGTGCACGGACGACCACCATGCGGGTGCCGTCGTCGAACACAGCCTCCACCTTCACCTGGCCCACGATGTCGGGCACGCCGGGCAGCACGTCGGCTTCGGTCAGCACGTTGGCGCCGGCCGCCGCAGCCTCCATCAGCCGGGCCCCGTCGCGCGCCGATTCGCACACCGTGTCGGCGATGAGCGCGGTCGCTTCCGGCACGTTGAGCCGCAAACCCCGAGCCCGCCGCGCGCGAGCCAGCTCGGCGGCGGTGAAGATGAGCAGCCGGTCGCGTTCGGTCGGCGTGAGGCGCATGCCCCCAACCTATTCGCGCCGCAGTCTCCCGGCGGCGACGACCACGAAATCGACGAACGTCCGAGCGCGTTTCCTTGCGCTCACAACTGTGAATTCAATGGTCCCTACGTGCGGGGCATTGAATTCACAGTTCGAGTCCGAACGATCGGGGAGACCACCGAGAACAGCCCAGGTGTCACGCGGCCGTCACCCCCGCAGGAGCTTGTCGCGTTCCTGTGGAGCAAATCCACCAGCAAGAGGGCCGGCCGCTGGTCCCACCATCCGTTCGAAGACGATGTCGCGACCGGGATATGTTCACGTCATGCCCGATGTCGTGTTCAAGGACCTGTGTATCGATGTCACCGCCGGCGAGGGCCGCCCCGAAGCCGTTGCCCGGTTCTGGAGCGCGGCGTTGCATCAACCGGTGGTGGAGCACGAGGGTGGCGACTTCCACTTGGAGCCACCGATGGGTGGCTCCAAGGAACGCACGATCTGGATCAATGGCGTGCCCGAGCAGGCAGCAGGCAAGAGCCGAGTGCACCTCGATCTGCGCGTGCCGGGTGGCGACCCGGTGCCATTGATCGCGGCAGGTGGCCGCGTGGCGAGCGAGCCGGGAGACGGGCATCCCTGGTACGTGCTCAACGATCCGGACGGCGTCGCGGTGTGCGTGTTCGGCCCGCACGCGCAGTACCCCGATGCGCCGAGCGGCCCGTTCGAGTTGGTGGTCGACGCAGCCGACCCCGAACGCATCGCCACCTGGTGGGCCGAGCGCACCGGCGGCACCGTCGGCCGTCGGCCGGGCGCCGAGTTCGTGTGGGTGGAGGGTGCGGCCGGCTTTCCGTTCATGTTCTGGGTGTTCAACTCGGTGCCAGAACCCAAGACCGTGAAGAACAGAGTGCACTGGGACATCAAGCTGGCTGATGCAACGGTCGACGACCTCGTCGACGCAGGCGCCACACTGCTGCGCACACGTGACGGCGACATCGATTGGTGGGTCATGGCCGATCCCGAGGGCAACGAGTTCTGCGCCTTCGCGTGACACCTGCCACGCCCGAACTACGCCGTTGTTACGCGCAGTTCATCCGCGTGACACGATCAGTCCGTACGGTGAACGTCGACCGCTCGATGAGAGGACGGCCCACTGATGACTGACATCACCACGAAGATCCCGACCACCATCCCCACACCGACTCCCACCACTCTCGTGTTGCTCGACCCCACGTCCGACGACGGCGAGAGCGCCCTCACCCTGCTCGACGACAGCGACCGCCTCGTGATGCTGGTGGTGCTCCTCAGTGGGCCCGCTTCCCGCTCGCTGCGCGACTTCGCCCGCGCCGAGGAGATCGACATGTCCACAGCCGGTTGGCGGTACCTCGAGCAAGTCGTCCAGCGACTCGCGCTCGCACCGGATCAGCTGCTGGCCATGGCCGCCTCGGGCCCCAGCGCGGCGACCGAACTGGCCGACATCGCGGCCACCAACCACGTGCACCGAGTGCTGCTGCCGTCGTCGGTCGACCGCCTCGAGCCTGGTCTCGCGGGAGTGCTGGCCCGAAGCGTCACAGCCCCGACGCTGACGGCCACGATGTACGCCCACGCCGGCTGACGCCCTACGCTGCCGACGGCCGCACCGTGCACCCAGGGCACGCGCCAACGAAGGGCAGCATGAGCACAGGCACTGCAAGCATCACGATCGATCGCTCACCCGATGAGGTGTGGGCAGCAATCGCCGACATCACCCGAATGGGCGACTGGAGCCCGGAATGCGTCGCCGGCCGTTGGGTCGGCGGCGCTACCGGGCCGGCCGTCGGCGCCGAGTTCGAAGGTGACAACGTGGCCAAGCTGGCCGGTCGCACGGTCAAGAAGTGGACCACCACATCGGTCGTCACCACCAGCGAGCCGGGAGCGTGCTTCGAGTTCGTCGCCGAGGGCTACACCACGTGGCGCTACTCGTTGGAGGCTGCAGGCTCGGCCACACGGGTCACGGAGAAGTTCGAGTACATCGCCAAGGGCTTCATGGGCATCGTCTACGACAAGGTGCTCTTGCGCCCGAAGGCGATGACCAAGGGTATGCAACGCACGCTCGAACGGGTGAAGGCCGCGCTGGAGAAGTAGCAGTCACCAGCGTGTGAAGATGGGCGCATGTCGCGCTCACTTCACTTCGGTTGGCTCTCGCCCGTGATCGGCAACCGCTGGAGCGATCAACAGCCGATCGCCATCTACCAGGACCAGCACATCCTGCCCGTCGCGCTGCCCCACTTCGACTCGTTGTGGATCGCCGACCACTTCTACGGCTTCGACGCCAAGACCGACCCGTTCCTCGAAGCGTGGACCACCCTCACCTGGCTGGCTGGGCGCCACCCGAACGTGCAGCTGTGCCACCACGTGCTGGGTCACGGCTATCGCCCGCCGGCACTGACGGCGAAGATGGCCGCAACCCTGCAAGTGCTCTCCGGTGGCCGCTTCATCCTCGGCATCGGCGCCGGCTGGCGCGAGGACGAGTACGCGGCGTACGGCTACGACTTCCCGAAGCCGTCCGTGCGCTTCGCCCAACTCGAGGAAGTGATCGCGATCTGCCGGCTGATGTGGACGCAGGACGAGCCCTCGTTCGAAGGCGACCACTTCCGCATCGCAGGTGCGTCGGCTCCGCCGCTGCCCAACCCGATACCCCGCATCTGCATCGGTGCTTCCGGCGAGCAGATCGGGTTGCCGATGGTGGGCCGTCTGGCAGACATGTGGAACGGCTGGTTCCGTGGCGACGACGACTGGAGCCGTCGGCTCGGAATCGTGCACGCCGCGGCGGAGAAGGCGGGACGCAACCCGGGCGACATCGAGGTCAGCACCACCCTCGAACGGCAGCTGCCGGAGACCGACGAGGACAGCGAACGGCTCGTCGCACAGATCAGCCACCTCGCCGACCTCGGCGTGCAGCACTTCGTGATGGACTTCGGCAACCCGAAGGAGACCGAGCCCATTCATCGATTCGTGGAGCAAGTGATCAGGCCGCTGCACGTCCGCTGAGTCACTCGTACACCAGGCAACCGTCGTCGAGGTCGGCGGCGGGAAGCGCGTCCTTCTCGTACCAGTAGTCCTGGGTGTGCTGCCACTCGGGTTTGTCGCCGCGCTTGGGCAGCAGGTGCATGCTGCGCATCAGGTAGTTGGGGTTGAAGTTGCCCGGGTCGATCCACGTCGAGATGGGCATGTCAGCGTCCTGCGGTCGCAGCGCGGGTGTCACCCGCCGCGCACCGAGATTCTCCATGTGGTGCAGCAGGCGACACACGAGGTCGCCGATCAGATCAGCACGCAACGTCCAGCTGGCGCGGAAGTAGCCGAAGATCCACAACAGGTTGGGGACACCGGTGAACATCATCCCGCGGTAGGTCACGGTGTCGGAGAGGACCAGCGGCTCGCCGTCGAGCGAGAACTCGATGTCGCCCAACACGCTGAGGTTGAAGCCGGTGGCCGTGAGGATGATGTCGGCCTCCAGTTCTTCCCCGCTCTTTGTGCGAATGCCTTTTTCCGTGAATGTTTCGATCTCGTCGGTGACCATGCTGGCCTTGCCGGCACTGATGCCGGCGAACAGGTCGCCATCGGGCACGAAGGCGAGGCGCTGCTGCCAGGGCCGGTACGTGGGCGTGAAGTGCTTGGCCACGTCGTAACCCTCGGGCAGCAGAGACTTCACGTTGTTGATCAGTTCCGTCTTGATCAGCTCGGGCTCGTCGAAGGAGAGCTTGGTGATCATCTGCTGCTCGTGCAGCACCTTGCGGCGCACGATTTCGTGGTTCCACGTCTCGTCGATTTCCAGCTCGCGCAAGGTGTCTGCCAGCTCGTTGGCGTTGCGGCCCGTCCAGAAGTACGTCGGCGAGCGCTGCAGCACCGTGACGTGCTCGCAGTCGCCGGCGATGGCCGGCACGACGGTGGCGGTGGTGGCACCGGAGCCGATGCAGATGACCTTCTTGCCTTTGTAGTCGAGGTCTTCCGGCCACGTCTGCGGATGGACGATGATGCCCTGATACTGATCCATTCCCGGCCACTCGGGTGTGTACCCCTGCGAGTGCCGGTAGTAGCCCTGGCACATCCACAGGAAGTTGGTGGTGAAGCGGCGAGTCTCACCCGTCTGGGTGTCGGTGGATTCCAACGTCCACAGGTTGTCGACGCTGCTCCAGTTGGCGGCGTTGATGCGATGGTGGTAACGGATGTGCTTGCCGAGGTCGTTCTCGTCGATCACCTCCCCCATGTACTTCAGGATCTCCCCGGCCGACGCAATGGGCGCACCGGTCCACGGCTTGAACCGGTAGCCGAACGTGTACAGGTCACTGTCGGAGCGCACGCCGGGGTACTTGTGCATCAGCCAGGTGCCACCGAAGCTCTCCAAACCTTCCAGGACCAGGAAGCTCTTCGTCGGGCATTGCTCCTGCAGGTGATACGCGCCACCGACACCGGAGATGCCCGCGCCGACGATGATGACATCGAAGTGCTCCGCATCCAGGTGCGATGGCGCCTCGCCGGACGTGACGGTCTGACTCATGGTCCCCTACTCCCAGCGATCAACTGTTGGACGCGTCGTCCAGTCTTGAGATAGTCGAATCGCACAAGTCCAGCAGACCAGAGCCGTTCGGCCCTAGCCGGAACGCAGCGAGCCTGGCCCGACCTCAGTCGGTATCGAAGCGGGCGCGGTGTTGCTCGTACACGCGCACGTGCCCATCGACCATCCGCTCGATGGAGAACCAGTCGGCAACCCGTTGACGGCAGGCATCGCGGTCGATGCGATCGAGGGTGCGCAAACCGGCTGCCATCTCCTCATCGCTGTCGCTCAGGTAGCCGGTGATGCCCTCCTCCACGATCTCGGGTGCGGCGCCGCGCGGGCAGCCCACGACCGGCGTGCCGCAGGCCATCGCCTCCACCATCGCCATCCCGAACGGCTCGGGCCAGCTGATCGGGTTCAGCAAGGCGGCTGCGCCCGCGAGCAGCGTGCGCTTGTCGTCGACACCTAGCTCGCCGAGGTAGAGCACGTCGTCGCCCAGATACGGTCGCACGAACTCGTCGAAGTACTGGTGCTCGTGAGGCTCGCGCATCTTGGCGGCGATACGGAGCTGCACACCGGCTGCCCTGGCAATGGCGACTGCACGGTGTACGCCCTTCTCCGGGGTCATCCGCGAGAGCACGGCCACGTAACCGCCATCGCCGGCACCCTGGGGGAAGTCGGCTAGGTCGACTCCGTGGTGTACGACGGCTGCAATCGGCAGTTGCGTGGAAGCCGCATGTGAATGCGAAATGGCCACCAGTGCGACGCGTGGCACGGCGGCGCCGAAGATCGCTGTCATCGTGCGCGTGAAGGGCATGTGGTTGGTGGCCACCACGGGCAGCCGCGGGAAGCGTGCAGAGTAGACGGGGCCCGCCAACGTGTGGTCGTGCACGACAGCGCACCCCTTGGCAAGTTCGTACGCCCCGATCGCGTGCTCCAGCTCGATGCTCGCGCG
>JANONE010000517.1:0-1534 GCA_031420675.1 Ilumatobacteraceae bacterium
CGGCCAGGACAAGACCGGTCGCTGGCGTGACGTCGTCCTGCTGGAGCGAAGAAGCGAGACGGTGGGGCTGGACTCCGACCCCGCCTGAGCGGCCAGCGAACCGCGCCGTGGAGTCCGCGCTCCTCCGAATCGAAACGACACCCCAAGAACGGGACCTGCGCGTCCCGTGGAGGTTGCCCATCATGAACTTTGCGTCCCGCGTCGTCGCGGCCGCCGTTGTCGGCGTGCTCCTGGTCGGCGGTGCGTTCTTCTATTTCGGTAGACCCGACCAACCTGTTGTGGGCGGGCCCGGCCCCAGCCCAACGGCGACCGCAGCCGTCCCGTCGACCTCCACTGCTCCCATCACCGATTACAGCGATCTGAAGGGCTGGATCGTCTTCGAGCATTTTGGAAATGCACCCGACGGCTCGACCACGGTGTTCGATGTCGACCGGCGCATGATCTGGCTCGTCAAGGCCGACGGCTCCGGCCTCCACGAGTTGGCTCCCGGCCAGCCCGCCGAGGGAAAGGCATCACCGGACATCTCGCCTGACGGAACGAACGTGATCTTTGAGTCGTGGGAGGAGTGGGGCCAGGTCTGGGAGGTCGGAATCGAGGGTGGCGAGCCACGCCTCATCTCGACGGATTGCGGCGGCCTCCAGACCACGTGCGCTGACGGTCAGCCCGCCTACTCACCCGACGGCGCGCGGATCGCCGTTGTTCGTCGGACAGGTGTCGGCAACAGCGCCACGTCCGCGATCGCGATCCGCGACATGGCGACCGGCGAGGTCGCGATCATCGACACGACGAGCGTGTCCGACGCCGAAGGGTACGTCGCCCAACCCACCTGGTCACCGGACGGGAGCCAGATCGCCTACCACCGCAACACGCAGACCAGCGCCGACGAGTACCCGACCGCCACGAAGATCCTCGTGGTCAACGCCGACGGAACGACGATCCGAGAGCTGCCGGCTCCCGAGGGCGAGGCGAGGGCCGGTGACCCAGACTGGTCTCCCGACGGTTCCCGCATCGTCTTCTCGACCTTCGATTTCCGAGACCAGGCGTCGAGTGGTTCGTTAGGGATCTACACGATCCGGCCGGACGGAACGGATCTACAGCAGGTGTGCTTCGAAGGCAGCAGTTGCCTCAGTGGGGGGACGGCACCGTCGTGGACCCCGGATGGCAAACACATCCTGTTCTGGGGCTACCGAACCTGGGCCCTGATGGATCCAGACGGCTCGAACGCCGCCCACATCAACCAGGACAAACTGACCTGGTTCGGCGACGCACTCGGCTACGGCTACAGCGCCTACCTCCAGCCCACGCCGTAACGCGACTGCGGGAACGGCCCGCGACTAGACTGGCCTCCTCGGAATCGAGGAGGCCAGTCGTTTCGATGTTCTACGTCGCTCAAGGCAGCATCCCGCGCCAGCGCCACACCCAGCATCGATCGCCGGACGGCTCGCTCTACGCCGAGGAGCTGTTCGGCGTGGAGGGCTTCACCGGCCGATCATCCCTGCTCTACCACCTGGTCCCGCCGACTCGGACCCATCGC
>JANONE010000518.1:0-7139 GCA_031420675.1 Ilumatobacteraceae bacterium
CGCCGAGTTCGGAGCGGTAGTCTGTCGCACGTCTGGAGAGGTGCCCGAGTCAGGTCGAAGGGACCGCACTGCTAATGCGGGGACCGCCTCACAGCGGTCCGTGGGTTCAAATCCCACCCTCTCCGCGAAACCAACGGCCCGGTGGCGATCCGCCCCGGGCCGTTGACGTTCCCGTCCAGCCGCCCTTACCGCTCGCCGCCAAGCGTCACACATTTGACACACTGTTGCATTTCGATGACAGTCGGTGTAGACAGATTGTCATCTAGGCGGCCCTTGCGGCCCCCGGCGGACCCGCGAAGGGGTGACGATGCTCGACGACGACAACGATCAATACGGTTTTTGGCGCGACGAGCCCACCCGCCCGCTCGAGCGGTTTGCCGCTCGCCGCAAGCCGGCCGGGCCCGCTCCCGTCGCACCCACTCGCCGGCCGCGCCCCGTCAACCCGCAGGTGGGCCGGCGCCAGCACGGCGAAACCCAACAGATCCCAGTGGTCGCCAATGCTGCCGAGAGCGGGCGCCAAGGTGCCGGCCACGTCGATCCGCTGCTGCGCCGCATAGGCCTCCTGGCCGTGGTGGTCACCCTGGGCGTGCCTGTGGCGATGGCTTTGCGCAGCGGCGACGATCGCTCGGCGCTGCAGCCCCAGGCGACCACACTCGCCGTCGTCAGCGCACCCGCAGCTGCCACCGCCGCACCGGTGGCGCCCACTCAGGCCGTCGCCACCGACGCTTCGGCCGCGCAGCAGAGAGCCACCGAGCCCGACGCCCCTGACACTGCGCAGGCCGAGATCGCGGCTGCACCGCTGCCGGAAGCCACGGTCTCGAACACCATCCGCTCCGCTCCCTCGCTCGTCGCACCGAAGGCGGTGGAGGTGGCCGTGCCCGTCACCGCTGCCAAGCTCGTGTGCGCCAAGGACTACAAGGTCGTCGCCGGCGACTATTGGATTCTGATCGCCGACAAGGTCAGCGTCTCGTTGTCGGAGGTGCTCGCCGCCAACAACGCCACCGTCAAGACCGCGCTGTACCCGGGCCGCACGGTGTGCCTACCGGCCAACGCCTCCGCCCCCACCACGCAAGCTCCCGCCACTGCTGCGCCCACCACTACTGCCAAAGCCACCACCACAACGGTGAAGGCCACCACCACAACGGTGAAGCCCACCACCACCAGCTCGCCCGCTGCGACGGCACCCACGAACAGCTACAGCCGGTCAGAGGTGGAAGCCATCATCCGCCAGGTGTGGCCCGACGACCTCGAGGACGAGGCCATACGCATCGCCACCCGCGAGAGCAACCTCAATCCGACGGTGCGCAACTACTGCTGCTTCGGCCTCTTCCAGCTGTACTACAAGGTGCACCAGACGTGGTTGGCGCAAATGGGCGTCACCGCCGCCGAGCAGCTGTACGACCCGCTGACCAACGCCTACGCGGCATACGCGCTGTACCTGCGTTCCGGCGGCTGGGGACCCTGGAAGCTGTAGGCCTCATCGAAACCGGTAGCCGAAGCGAAGGTCGCCCCTCTAGACTTGCGACCCGTAAGCGCTCGTAGCTCAATGGATAGAGCATCTGACTACGGATCAGAAGGTTGGGGGTTCGAGTCCCTTCGAGCGCGCTGGGTCGAGCGGTCCGCAAGGGCCGCTCGCTTGCATTTTCGGCCCGGAGCGCAGCGCCGGCGCGTCGACACTCACCGGCGAGCCCGATGAACTGCAGAGCGTCGGCCGCCGGGGCGTGGCAAGCTAGAGGTGTGACGACCGAGTTGCTCGAACGGATCATCGTCGATCCCGCAATCTGCTTCGGAAAGCCGACCATTCGCGGACATCGCCTCTGGGTGTCGCTGATTCTCGGCTACCTCGCCGAGGGATGGACCGTCGAGGCAGTACTCGCCGAGTATCCACAGCTCCAAGTCGACGACGTGCGGGCCTGCATTGCCTATGGCGCCCAGCTCGCCGATGTGCGCTTCGCCGATCTCGACGCCGCCGGGTGAAGTTCAAGCTTGACGAGAACCTCGGCGAGAGCGTCCGTCGCCAGCTCGCCGCGGTCGGTCACGACGTGTCCACGGTTGTCGATCAGCACATGGCCGGCGCCATGGACTCCGTCGTGTATCGCACGTGCGCCGACGAGGGTCGCGTGCTGGTGACGTTCGATCTCGACTTCGCCAACCCGTTCGTGTTCGACCCGCGCCCAACGGCAGGCATCGTCGTGCTCCGGTTGCCCCGGATGCACGGACCGAGCGACGTCGCCGCGGTGGTGGACCAGCTGGTGATCGTCGCATCTGATCGCGATGTCGAGGGGGCGCTGTGGATCGTTTCAGCCCGCGGTGTCCGCCGCTTCGTCCCGCCCGGTACGTGACCGTTTCGGAGCATCAGGAAATCAGGTTCGAAACGAGGGTTGGCCGTCGCCGCGATGTATCAGGGATGTATCAGTTCGGCTGATGCCGGCTCGTGCCAGCCTGTGTCGGCTCGTCCGGCTGGCGGCCAATCGGCCCAGATCAGACGGCACAACCCGACACACGATGGCACTGGGCGGACGGGCATGGCATTGTTGTTTCCTCACGACCTTCCAACAGACAAGTATGTCATAACTCCCCGGCATGAGCCGCCCCCATGAAGGTCACGGATCACCGACGGAGCCATCCTTCCTTCGCCCACAACGAAAGTCTAAGATGCTAACCTTTCGTTAGGTCCGTCTCAACGAAAGGAACCCTCGATGAACGGCAACAGCGCTCCAGGGTCACACGATCAGCAGCCGACCACGTCAGTCGCTGCCGCCGGCGGATGGCCTCCCGTGGCGTACGAGACGCTGGAATGGCAGCCGTCGCTCACCACCGGTCGACTCGCCGACCTGGTCGCCGGTTCATACGCCGCGGCTGTCCCGCCGTTGATCGCCACCCTCACCCCGCAGCTCGACAGCGACACCGTGGAGCTGAGCCGCGAAGCCTCATTCGAGATCGCGAGGTTCGACAGCGAACTCGGCGCCGAGATCGGACCATTCGCCTCGATCCTGCTGCGTTCCGAGTCGGCCTCGTCATCACAGATCGAGCACATCACCGCGTCCGCGAAGAACGTCCTGATGGCCGAGGCCGGCGATGTCAGCCGTCGCAACGCCACCGAGATCGCCTCCAACACCGCTGCAATGAACGCCGCCGTGTCGATGGCAACCGAGATCACCGATGCCACGATCCTCGCGATGCACCATGCGCTCCTCCACCAACAGCACCCGGGATGGGCGGGTCGTTGGCGCGACCAACCAGTGTGGATCGGCGGTCGGGCAACGTCACCCCACGGCGCGAGCTTCGTGCCCCCGGAACACTCGCGCATCCCCGCACTCATCAGAGATCTCACGACGTTCGCTCGCCGCACCGACATCGACCCGCTCGTCAAGGCACTACTCGCGCATGCACAGTTCGAAACCATCCACCCGTTCCCCGATGGCAACGGACGCACCGGTCGCGCGCTGATCCACAGCATGCTGCGCCACGACAACCTGACGCGCACCGTCACCGTCCCCGTGTCAGCGGGGCTTCTCAGCGAAACCGATCGCTACTTCCAATCACTCACCGACTACCGGGAAGGCGACCCGAGCACGATCGTGGAGCTCGGTGCTTATGCGACGCTGCGAGCAGTGACCAACGGCCGCCAGCTCGCCCAGGAATTGAACGCCGCCCGCACCGACTGGGCGGCACGCCTACAGGGAGTGCGGCGAGACGCCACAGCCTGGAGATTGCTCGACACACTGATCGAACACCCCGTCACCGATGCCAACACGATTGCGGAGCACCTCGGTATCTCCACGGTCGCCGCGCGCACCGCGATCGCCCAACTCGTCGATCTAGGGATCATGCGCCAGGCGAACGCCGGCCTGCGCTTCCGAAAGTGGATCGTCACCGACGTTGCCGACGCGCTCGACCGCTTCGCCGAGCGCGCCGGTCGCCGCACGCCCACCCGCCCGTAGAGGAGGACCCGGGCGCTCCACGCACAGCCGAGGTTCTGCAGGACTGAGGCCGATCGTGTATCACGGATGTATCAATCCGGCTGCTGCCTGGCCGTGTCACTTCGTGCCGTCTCGTCCGTGCAGGCTCCCTGAGCTGCGGCTCGGCGTCACCCTTCAGCACGAGGCAGCACCGTGCGGACACTGGTGTCACGCTGTGGCGGCGAGCAGATCGCTGAGCGAACCGACGTTCAGGCCGTCGCTCAGTTGCCGATCGCCGAGGGGTTGCTTGAGCGTGATCGTGACGGGAGTGGGTGGGTTGCTGGGGCAGTTCTGTCCGCCCAGCAGCGGGATGGACGCGAACACGACTCTCACGGTGTCGGCGGTCTCTACGACCTGTGGTCCGAGTAGTCGGTCGCCGAGTTCCGACCCACCCGTGCACGCGGTCTCCATCGCCAGCACGTGCAGCTCCGTGCTCGTGGTGTCAGGGGCCGGGAATGCTGCGTCGATCACCCATTTCACGTTGCCCATGCCGGTTGGTAGCCGTCGCTTGACGTCGCACGGTCCACCACCCGACGCACCGGCCCAGATCCAGCCGTTTCGCCCCATCTCGGCGCCGATCACGGACATGCCGTCGTCAATGATGCGCACGAGCGTGGCCTGGTCACCGGTCTCGGTCAGCACGACCCAACCATCGGCCGGCGAGCCGCTACCGCCGGGACCGTTGATCCAGCCATCGACCACGGCCTGGAGGCTGGCGTCGGCGTCTTCGATCGGCGTCAGCGACTGCAAGTCCCCGAGCGTGAACTGCACCCCATTGCACTCCACCTCAGTGTCGGACGGGTACATGCCGTTCGCGTCGGGCAGCACGATCACATCGAGAGGCGTGCCCGGTGCGATCGGATCGGGGCGAGCGTCGACAATCGTCCCCTCGAGGCAGACCATCTCCAGCGACACGACGGCCTCGATTGCTGCTTCCATCGCCGACACCTCCTCACCGGTCGGGGCTTGCGCCAGGACAACACTGACCCGGTTCCGCGTGAGGTCGGCCCCCGCGCCGAAGCTCTGCAGACCTAACCCCTTCAGTGCATCGGAGATGTCGATCGTGCGCGCCACCAGCTCGGCCTCGGTGAAGGCGACCTGAACGACATCGAAGGCGACGCCCCACTCGCCGATCGGACGGTCGTCAGTGATGGCCGGCATCGGTTCGACCGGATGCACATCGTCGGGGGACGGGCGTCGTTGCGCGAGCCCCTCGCGGTGACTGACCGGGTCATCCGTGAACGCAAGGACCACCGTGCCGTACGCCTGACGGTCGAGCCACATCCCACCGAAGGTGTCGTCGTGCTCCTGCGCGTACGTCAACAGCACCCCCTGGAAGATGGGGTCGAGCTCACCACCCGACGGGTCGTCGCCCATGATCGCCGTCTCGCTCAAGGGCACCTCCTCGCACAGCTGTAGCGACCGGGCGGGTTCGACGGTCGTCGTGACCGGCACTACCGACGACGTAGCCGCCGGCAAGGTGTCCGTCGGCTCAGTGGATTCTCGCGTTGCCGTGCCATCCGGCGGCGCCCCACACGAAGCGAGGGCGAGTATCGCGAGTAGCAAAGGAGACGCCAGCTTTCGAAGGCGCAGACCATCACTTCCCTTGCCGCTCACGCGCCCCATCGATTCTCGTTGCATCGTCTCGACCGCTTCCGAAGTACCGCGACCTGGTCCACGCCTGGACCGTAGTCCGCGGTGAGTAGGCGGCGTCGCGCAGGGCACCGGCCCCAATTGACCCGCTCATAGCTGTAGATATTCCGGTGATCGAGCGAGGCTGGGACGAGCATTCGGTGCGTCAACACATGTTGACGAAGGGAGCTCATCGCCGTAGTCTGGCCTCGTGGACGTCGAACCCGCAGCCCGCAAGCACGGCGGGGGCGTGGCAGTGATCCAGGCGATGCCGGCGAGGGCGAAATTTCTGAAGGAATGGTGGACGAAATGAGCACAACGCGAGCCGCACGAACGAAGGCCCTCGAAGCGTGGGCCCACAGGGTCGACGCTGGAGACCTCGTAGTCGCTGACACCGAGTCGCTGCGCACGATCGCCGAACTTGCCGAGCGACGCGGAGAACTCGATGCCGCCTTGGTCGAGGCCATTCGCTCTGCTCGTCGCGCCGATCGGTCGTGGTCAGAGATCGGCACCATGTTGGGTGTTTCCAAGCAAGCCGCGCAGAAGAAGTACGGCAAGGTCGCGGTATAGCTTGACGACGCATAGCTGCCAGTGAGATGCGCTACCTGCCGCCGCGGCTGTGCATGTATCGCTGTGCTCCGGGGCGGGTATAGGGATGCGCCGGCCTGTCGGGCTCGTCGTTGGCCCGGCCCGCCTCGCCAGCCTCGCCCCAGATTTGGTCTTGGGTCTGAATGAGCTGCTTGGCGTCAGCCTGGCATTCAGCGCAGATGAAGACGCCGCCAGCGCGAGTGCGCGAGCCACGAGTCCGCAACCGCTGACAGACCACACAGGTGACGGCTGATCGAGGCACGGTCGCATCTTCGCGCCTCGTCGGCGTTTCGACGCTCTGGGACGAGTATGGCCATGGTGCCGGGCCACCACCACCGCAGCGGCACCGATTGGCCACCAGCGATCGGGGTCCTTCGGAATGGAGCACTCGATTGAGGCTCCAGGCCCGGACGGGCGGCTGGTCGAACAGCGGTCAGGTGATGCTGCTGTGCATCTTCCAGGCCGCCCGGGGATCACGCTCGCTCGTGGGCCGGGTGCAGACGACGGCCTCGCAAATGGTCGCAGCACAGTTGATCGAACCCGATGACGGCTTCGGCGATGCCCTGCGGATGGCCACCGACTGAGGTCTCGTCGCCTTGCTGGCGATCTGGGTTCCGTCGTGGTGCTCACGAGGCAAGCCCCGATCGAGCACATCAACCCTTGATGACACGGATGCCAGGCCCGCGCCACAGCCCACCGTGCGAGATCTCGTTGTAAAGGGTGGCCGACGCGGCGGGGGCTCCCGCACAGCGGACCAACGATGAACTCAACCACGGCAGCAGCGATTCGCTCGGGGAGCCGCGCGAGCTGACGTTCAGCGGACGCTGCTACCCGCAACTCCCAGCCGGCTTGGCTCACTGCTGGAGGTACTTGGCGCGCAGTTCTGCTGCCGTCACAGTCGTTCCGGCGGCAACCTCGCTGCGGGCCAGTTCGAGTTCGGCCATCGCGGTGGGATTC
>JANONE010000519.1:0-2634 GCA_031420675.1 Ilumatobacteraceae bacterium
TGCTACGCTGCGAACTCATGGCCGACGTGACCATCTATCACAACCCGAATTGAAACTCCTCCAGCAATGCCGTGCGCATTGCAGAGGAACTGGGCACCGATGCCGAAATCGTGTTGTACCTGAAGTCGCCGCCCGATGCAGCCACGTTGCGCAGCATCATCGCCAAGCTGGAAGACCCCGTTACCGACCTTGTGCGTCGCGACAGCCTGTGGCAGAAGCTGGGCCTCACCGACGCCGACGCGGCGACGCCGGATCAGGTGGTGCAACTGCTCGTGAAGCACAAGCAGTTGTTGCAGCGCCCTGTGCTGGTGACCGCGAAGAAGGCCATCATCGGCCGCCCCAAGGAACGCGTACGCGAGCTGCTCGGCTGAGCCTGGTCGCCAGCCGTTGGCGATCAACCGGTCTGGGAGTCAGCGGCGGCGAGAGCGGCCGCGACCGCCGATGGCCTGCAGCACCAGCAGCAACAACACGGCGCCGAGCGCGGCCACCAGGATGGCTCGCAGGTCGAAGTCGTTGATGCCCTTCTTGCCGGCGACCTGCATCAGTGCGCCTCCGATCATGGCGCCCAGCACGCCGACGGCGACCGTGTAGATGCAGCCACTCTTGTCGTCGCGCGTGATCCAGCGGGCCAACAGGCCGGCCAAGAGCCCGACCACGATCCATCCAACGATGTTCATGATCCCACGCTAACCGAGGCCATCGTGGCTGAGTGGTTCGATGATCAATGGGTCGTACGCGGCAGCGCCACGAACTGCAACGCCAAGACCGGCAAAGGGAAGCGTGTATTCAGCTCTGCTATCCGGGACGGTCCGGCGTAGTCTCCCGACACGTGGGGAGACGGTCCGGGGCGCAGCCAACGCAGACACCGGGCGCGGGCGGGTGGGGCCTGTTACGCGCCATGCTGCGCGAGCAACGTGCCGGCCTGATCGCCGGGGTCCTCGTCGGTCTGCTGTGGAGCGCCGGCAAGGTGAGCGTGCCCAAGCTGACCAGCCTCGCCGTCGACCGAGCCGTGCTCGGCACCGGCTCGCTGTGGTTCTGGTCGTTGTTCATCGGCGCCATCGGGGTGATCGCCGGCATCTTCACCGCGTGGCGTCGCTGGTTCGCTTTCCGCGAGAGCAGGCTCACCGAGACCAAACTGCGCGAGCAGCTCTTCGCCCACATATTGCGGCTGCACGTCGCATATCACGACCACACGCAGACGGGTCAGCTGATGAGCCGCGCGTCCAGCGACCTGCTGCAGATCCAGGGCTTCGTGGTGATGATCCCGATCACGGCGTCCAACTTGATGATGGTGCTCACGATCGTGGTCGTGCTGGCCGTGCAGCAGCCGTTGCTCGCGCTGGTCGCGCTGGCGCCGCTGCCGTTCCTCAACGTGCTCGCCACCAGCTTCTCACGCCGCATCCACCCGGTCGTGCTGGCAGTGCAGGCCGAGCAGGCGCAGCTGGCCACCGTGGTGGAGGAAGCGGTCAGCGGTGTCCGTGTCATCAAAGGCTTCGGTGCCCAAGGCGTTACGGCGGCGCGCCTGCGCGTGGAGGCCGACGACATTCGCACCGTGTCGCTGGAATCGGCGAGGGTGCGCAGTTCGTTCCTGCCGGCGCTCGACCTGCTGCCGAACGTCGGCCTCATCGCGGTACTGGCCATCGGTGGCCACCGAGTGCTGAACGGCCAGATGACGCGCGGCGAGATGCTCGAGTTCATGCAGTACATCGGGTTACTCATCTTCCCGCTGCGCAACATCGGCATGACGGTCGCCTTCGGCCAGCGCGCTGCTGCCGCGCTGCTGCGAGTGAACGAAGTGCTGTCCACCATCCCCGCGGTGCGCGATGCACAGACACCGGTCGCGCTGCCCACCGGCGACCGCGTCGGCGAGGTCTCGTTCGGTCACGTCAGCTTCGGGTACGACGTGAACAACGAGGTGCTTTGCGACTTCGATCTGCACATTCCGGCGGGCGCGTCGGTCGCCGTGGTCGGCTCCACCGGTAGCGGAAAGTCCACGCTCGCTCGCCTGCTGGTGCGCTTCTACGACGTCAACGAGGGCGCCATCACCATCGACGGCGTCGACGTCCGCGACCTGACGCTGGCCGACCTGCGACACGCAGTCGCGATCGTGTTCGAAGACACGTTTCTGTTCCACGACACGGTGGCGGCGAACATCGCGTTCTCGCGACCCGATGCATCCCACGCGGATGTGGAAGCTGCCGCGCGGCTTGCCGGTTCCCACGACTTCATCCTGCGCCTGCCCCTCGGCTACGACACCCTCCTCGGCGAGCGTGGCTTCTCGCTCAGCGGCGGCCAGCGGCAACGTGTCGCACTCGCCCGCGCGATCCTCGCCAACCCGCGGGTGCTGGTGCTCGACGATGCCACCAGCGCGGTCGACCCATCGAAGGAGCACGAGATCCGCGAAGCGATGGCGACGGTGATGCAGGGTCGTACGACCATCGTGATCGCGCACCGACCGGGCACGATCGCGCTCGCCGACACGGTGGTGCTGCTCGACAACGGTCACGTGGTGGCGACCGGCACCCACGACCAATTGCTCGCGACCAGCGAGCGCTACCGGGCCGTGTTGTCGGCGCTCGCCGAGCTCGATGAGGAAGCGACCGACGACGCGCTCGATGACACGGCTGGTGACAC
>JANONE010000520.1:0-7111 GCA_031420675.1 Ilumatobacteraceae bacterium
GCTCGTGCAGGTAGCTCGCCGAGGCCCCCGCCTCGGTGAAGCGATCACCCGGCTGGTTGCCACCGGTTGTGACGACCAACGGTGCCAGGCCCTGCTGCCACAGCTCGACGACATGGTCCAGTCGGGCAGCCAGTTGCGGCGATGGGCGGCCGTCGTATTGCGCGGCGCCGAGCACGACGATGGCATCCACCGGGCGGGCCTGGTCGGTGTTGCCGGTTCGGAAGACGGTCCACAGCGTGGCCATGTAGTACACAGCCAGCACTGCGAAGACGCCTGCCGCAATTCGGCGCGCACGTCGCCAGTGACTGCCTGGCGCCCGCACGGGCAGGTCGGCGGCGACGTGCTCGGTCAAGCGAGCGCGGCCTCCGCGGCCCTCAGCCGGCGCATGGTCTCGGTGCGGCCGAGCACTTCCAACGCCTCGAACAGCGGCGGCCCCACGGTGCGGCCGGTAACCGACACTCTCACAGGCGCCTGTGCCTTGCCCAGCTTCATACCGCGCGTCTCGCCGACGGCCGCCAGCGACGACTTCAGCGCCTCGGCCGTCCACTCGGTGAGCAAGTGGTAGGCGGCGACTACGTCGTGCAGCACGGCCACCGCATCAGCTGAAACGAACGTCTTCGCCCACGCTTCTTCGTCGACCACCGGGTCGGCCAGGAACAGGAAGTCGACGACGCCGGCCGCATCGGCCAACGTGACGCAGCGGGGCTGGATGTGTGGCGCCATCGCAAGGAACACCTGCTCGTCGAACCGCTCCGCAGGGAATGGCGCGTCGGACGCGAGCAGCCACGGGCGGCACGCCGCCAGGAACTGCTCGCAGGACAGCTTGCGGATGTACTCGCCGTTGAACGCCGCCAGTTTCTTCAGGTCGAAGAAGGCCGGCGAGTGGTTCACGTCCTCGAGCAGGAACTCGCTCTCCATCTGCGACCACGGCTGGATCTCCACGCCCTTGGGCGTCCAGCCGAGCGTCATCAGGTAGTTCACCATCGCCTCGGGCAGGTAGCCCTCCTCGCGGTACTGCTCCAGCGCGACCTTGTCGCGTCGCTTTGAGATCTTCTTGCGCTGCTCGTTGACGAGCAGCGGCAGATGCGCCCACACCGGCGGTTGGTGGCCGAGTGCCTGCCACATCATCTGCTGCTTGGGAGTGTTGGAGAGGTGCTCCTCGGCCCGCAGCACGTGGGTGATGCGCATGCTCACATCGTCGATCACGTTGGCCAGCAGGAACATCGGGCTGCCGTTGCCGCGCAGCAGCACGAAGTCTTCGATGAGCGCGTTGTCGAACTCCACATCGCCGCGCACGACGTCGCGCACGATCGTGGTGCCCGCAGGTACGCGGAACCGCAGCACGTGCCCGGGCCCAGGCCCCAGCCCGCGGTCACGCGACCAACCCTGGTAGCCCTGGTTGCCCTCGGCCTGGTTGCGGGCCTCGACGTCGGCAGCGGTCATGTCGCAGTAGTAGGCAGCGCCGGCTTCCACCAAACGCTGCGCGGCGGCGACATGCTGCTGCGCGTACTCGCTCTGGAAGTACGGGCCTTCGAAGTGAGGGTCGTCGGCGCTGATTCCGATCCACGCAAGTGCGTCGACGATGCCCTGCGTCCACTCCGGCCGGTTGCGCTCGGCGTCGGTGTCTTCGATGCGGAGCACGAACGTTCCACCCAGCCGGCGAGCGAGCGCCCAGTTGAACAACGCGGTGCGGGCACCACCGACATGGAAGTACCCGGTCGGCGACGGGGCGATGCGAAAACGGGGGCCACTCATGCGTGGTCGAGGCTATCCGCCGGGGGCTGGCGGAGCCGGTTCACAACCTTCAGGACAGCAGGGCCAGGTTGCGCAGTTGTCGCAGCGCCACCGACAAGGTGGTGAGGTCGTGAGCATCCACTCGCCGAATCTCGGTGAACAATCCGCCTGCACGCGTGATCAATCGTTCGTTGGCAGCCAGCCAATCAGGCACGGAGCCGGCGCCCAGCGCGTCGTCGGCTAGGTCTGCCAGAGCGGTGAGCAGGTCGTCGCGCAAGGCGGAACGAGCCTGGGTCTGCCAACGGTTGCTGCGGGGCAGGCGGCCGATGGCCTCCCACAGCCACCACAGATCGAGCTCTTCGAAAACCTGCCAGTAGGCGCTTGCGGCTGTATGGATCGGCTGCTGCGTGCGAGCCGCGAGATCGACCACGTCGAACCCCGTGTGCAGCAACGGCCACAGCACGCTCCGTTGGGCCAAGGCCTCGGACACCCCGCCGGCGAGGCGCCCGGCCTCCAGCGCGAACGCCTGCTCGCGCATGCGGCCACGCAACTGGCTCTCCAAGCCACGGGCGAGAGTTGCAATTCCGGGTTGGAACTCGGCGACGATGGCCGCGATGTCGAGCGGAGCCTTGCGATGACGCAGCAGCCACAGCACGGCGCGCTCGGCCATCGTGCGCAGTTCGAGGAACAGCTCCAATTGCACGTCCAGTTTCACCGCGCCGCCGAGCGCATCGACCTGTTCCCACAGGTCGACCAGCCCGAAGATGTCGCGGGCGGAGATCCAGGCCCGGGTGACCTCGACGACGCCCAGCCCGGTTTCCTCGCTGAGCCGGTGGTCGAACGAGATGCCAGAGAGGTTCACCAGTTGATTGCAGACCTGAGTGGCCACGATCTCGCGGCGAAGGCGGTGATCAACGATCTGGTCGTGGAACTCGAGCCGCAGGCGCTGCGGGAAGTAGCGGACCAAGTCGGGTTCCAGATACGGATCGTCGGGAAGGTCGCTGCGCACCATCTCCGCGACGTTGGCCGCCTTCGTGTAGGCCAGCAGAACGGCGAACTCAGGCGTGGTGAGGCCAGTGCCGGCCGACTGCCGCTCGGCGATCTGGCGGTCGGTGGGCAGGAACTCCAGCGCCCTGTTGAGCCACCCCTCGCTCTCCAGCGTGTTGAGGTAGCGGCTGTGCACGTTCACCATCGGAAACGCCTGGCGGCGTGCGATTGCGAGCGCGAGCGTCTGCGCCCGGTTGTCGTCGAGCACCAGTTCGCCGACCTCGTCGGTCATGGCCACCAGCACGTCGTTGCGCTGCTCGATGGTGAGTGCGCCCTTGGCCACGGCGCCACCGAGCGCGATCTTGATGTTCACCTCGTGGTCACTGCAGTCGACGCCGGCCGAATTGTCGATCGCGTCGGTGTAGATGAGACCGCCCGCCAGCGCGAACTCCACGCGGCCGCGTTGCGTGAACCCCAGGTTGCCGCCCTCCCCCACCATCTTGCAGTGCAGCTCCGCACCGTTGACGCGCAGGCCGTCGTTGGCGCGGTCGCCGACGTCGGCGTGGGTCTCCGCTGCCGCCTTCACGTAGGTGCCGATGCCACCGTTCCACAGCAGGTCGACCGGCGCCCGCAAGATCACCGAGAGCAGTTCATGGGGGGTGAACGAATCGCGCGCGGTGACGAGTCGACGGCGGGCGGCGTCACTGAGTTCGATCGTCTTCAGTGTTCGCGAGTACACACCGCCGCCCGCGGAGATGAGCGCAGTGTCGTAGTCGGCCCAACTGCTGCGCGTCAGGGCGAACAGGCGACGGCGCTCGGCGAATGACCCAGCCGGGTCGGGGTTGGGATCGATGAAGATGTGGCGATGGTCGAACGCGGCCACCAGCTTCAGGTGCGGCGACCGCAACATGCCGTTGCCGAACACGTCGCCACTCATGTCGCCGATGCCCACGACCGTGAGCTCGTCGTTGTCCACGTCCTTGCCGATCGCGGCGGCGTGGCGCCGGACGCTCTCCCACGCGCCGCGCGCCGTGATGCCCATCACCTTGTGGTCGTAACCGACGCTGCCGCCGGAGGCGAACGCGTCGCCGAGCCAGAACCCGTACTCCTCGGCGATGCTGTTGGCGATGTCGCTGAACGTCGCGGTGCCCTTGTCGGCTGCCACCACGAGGTATGGATCGTCGCCGTCGTGACGGATGGTGGAGGGCGGCGGGACGATCGATTCGCCGACGATGTTGTCGGTGAGGTCGAGCAGCCCGGAGATGAACTGGCGGTAGCAGACCACGCCTTCGGCGCGGAACTCGTCGGGGTTCGCCGGCGGACGCTTGAGCACGAAGCCGCCCTTCGCGCCGGTTGGCACGATGACCGCATTCTTCACGATCTGCGCCTTCAACAGGCCGAGGACCTCCGTGCGGAAGTCCTCCCGGCGATCGCTCCAACGGATCCCGCCGCGAGCGATGCGGCCGTTGCGCAGGTGCACACCTTCCACGCGTGGCGAGCACACCCAGATCTCGAACATTGGGCGCGGCAACGGCAGATCGGGCACCTTGCTGGTGTCGAACTTGAAGGCGATGACATCACGGTTGCCCGCGTTCGGCCCCGCACGAAAGGCATTCGTGCGCACGGTCGCCTCGATCAGCGCGAGGAGCGCGCGCAGGGTTCGATCGTCGTCGAGGCTGGGCACGGCATCGAGTGCCTCCAGGATTGCGATGCGGCAGACGTTGGCTTCGGCGGTGCGATCGCCGCCGTCGGGCGTGAACCGGGCGGTGAACAGCTCCACCAACCGCGCAGCAATCGCCCCGTGGCGAGTGAGCGTCGCCTCGATGTACTGCTGGCTGAACGGGAAGCCGATCTGGCGTAGATAGCGCGAGTAGGAACGCAGCACCTCCACCTGTCGGGCCGTCAGGCCGCCGAGCAGCACCAGGCGGTTGAGACCGTCGACCTCCACCGTGTTGCGGAACTCGGCCACGAAGGCCCGCTGCACTTCGGCGCGAACTTCGGGGGTCAGCTCCACGCCACCGGGCACCCGAACGCCAACGTCGTGCAGCCACACGCTGCGTTCTCCGAGCCGGAAGTGGAAGGCCCGCTCGTCGATCGCGCGAAAACCGAGGTGATCGAGCAGCGGCAACAGGTCGGCGATGGGCACCGGCGAGCCGCCGTGGTACACGCGAAAACGCCACTCGTCGGCGCCGGCCTCGGTGAAGTGCATCATCGCCGTCTCGACCGCCACATCGCCTTCTGTGGCAGCCACGCGATCGATGATCGGGAGGTCGATCGACGCGCTGTTCGGCCAGTTCAATTCGTCGTAGCCGGCAGGGATGATCGGCAGGATCCGCTCGAGGAGCGTCGACGCTGCCGCCTCGCCCAGCTCGGCCGCCAATGCCTCACGCGTGGCGGCGGCCCAATCGGAGGCCGCCTCTCCCGTGGTTCCCTGAATGCTCACAGACTCGTCCCTTCCCGACCACGCTGTCGCGAACCACGTGGCGTCAGTGTGCCACAGCCCCCGTTGGCGAGAGGCGAACGCCGGCCGGGTATGGTCGCCGTCATGACTCAGATCAACGTGCTCGGCGAAGCACTGCAATCGTGCTCGCTCGATCCGCTCACGGGCTACTACCGCACCGGATGTTGCGAGAACCACGGCGACGATCCCGGGCTGCACGTGATCTGCGTGATCTGCACCGACGCTTTCCTCGCCTACTCGCAAGGGGTCGGCAACGACCTCAGCACACCGATGCCGCAGTACGGGTTCGCCGGACTGAAGGCAGGCGATCAGTGGTGCCTGTGTGCCAGCCGTTGGCAAGAGGCGTTCGAGGCCGGGAATGCGCCGCAGGTGCGCCTCGCGTCCTCCCACATCTCTGCCCTGGAGTACTGCTCGTTGGCCGACCTCAAGGCCCACGCAGTCGACGCCGTCTCATGAACGTCCGGGTCACGAACGACGGCCCTGTGTGCATCATCACCATCGACCGACCCGACGTGCGCAACGCGGTCGATGGGCCGACAGCGTCCGAACTGGCTGGGGCGTTCCGAGCCTTCGATGAAGACGATTCGCTGGCGGTTGCCGTACTGACCGGCACCCAAGGAACGTTCTGTGCGGGCGCCGACTTGAAGGCCATCAGCGATGGACGCGGCAACCGGGTGGACCGCGATATTGCGGTCGCTGGGCCGATGGGGCCCTCGCGCATGCAGCTGTCGAAACCGGTGATCGCGGCAGTGGAGGGCTTCGCCGTCGCTGGTGGGTTGGAACTGGCCGTGTGGTGCGACTTGCGCGTGGCAGCACACGATGCCGTCTTCGGCGTGTACTGCCGACGGTGGGGTGTACCGCTGGTGGATGGCGGCACGGTGCGCCTGCCCCGGCTGATCGGTCACAGCCAGGCGCTCGACATGATCCTCACCGGCCGCGGCGTCAGCGGCGAAGAGGCCGTGCGGATGGGCTTGGTCAACCGCTCGGTCGAGCCCGGCACTGCGCTCACCGCCGCGGTTGCGCTCGCGCACGAGATTGCGGCGCTCCCACAGGGCTGCATGCGACGCGATCGGCAGAGCAGCTACGAGCAGTGGGACATGTCGCTCACCGACGCGCTGGCGAACGAGACCCGCTTGGGCCTCGACACGATCATGAGCGGCGAAACGTTGGCAGGCGCGGCGCGGTTCGCAAGTGGCGAAGGTCGCCACGGGCTGGGCATCGAACGACAGGCTTGAAGCGATCTTCGGAGGATCGACGCGATCACCACTGGAGAAGCCGCTGCTGCGCGGCTGGACGCATGTGGTGTCGTTTCCGGTGATGCTCGTCGTTGGGGTCTCCATGATCCTGCTCGCCAACGCCACGCTCACGGGTCGACTGCTCCTCGGCGTGTACGTGGGTGGCACCGCCACCATGTTCTGCGTGTCGGCCATGTACCACCGCGGTCGCTGGACCCCACGGGTGCGCGCGCGGATGCAGAAACTCGACCGTTCCGCCATCTTCCTCGCCATCGGCGGCGGCTACACCCCTATTGCGTTCGTGTGCCTCGACGGATGGCTGCGCATCTCCGTGCTGGCAGGCGCGTGGGTTGGCGCCGCAATCGGCATCGCGATGCAGTGGATCCCCTCCGTGCCACCCACTTGGCGCGGCGCCAGCTACATGGTGGTCAGCTGGATAGCCGTGTTCACCTTCCCCCAACTGGCACGCGGGCTCGGTACCTTCGGCTTCGCGCTCGTGCTCGTCGGCGGTGTCTGCTACACGATCGGCGCCGTCGCCCTCGCCACCAAATGGCCCAACCCGTGGCCGCGGGTGTTCGGGTTCCACGAGGTGTTCCACGCGTTCACCGTCGTCGCCTCCGCGCTCCAGTTCGTCGCCATCGCTTACGCCGTCGTGCCGCGGCTGTGAGCCCACGGGCAGACCCGAACTCGCCGC
>JANONE010000521.1:0-1981 GCA_031420675.1 Ilumatobacteraceae bacterium
GCCGACGGACCTCAGGTCCAGCGGGTACCAGTCCAGCGGGTACCAGTCCAGCGGGTACCAGTCCAGCGGGTACCAGTCCAGCGGGTACCAGTCCAGCGGGTACCAGTCCAGCGGGTACCAGTCCAGCGGGTACCGGCGTGCGCCGGAGCGTCAACCGTGCGGCAGGTGTGGATGATCATGCTGTCCATTGGTGTTGTCCTCCTAGGAAGTGACCCTGTATCGGTGGCAACCGAGCGTACTCGAGTTAAGACTTCGGCAAAGTCTGCCACTGTCCGCGTCATTTGTCACGATAATCGAGATCAGAAGGTTTGCCGATCGACCACATCTTCCCGTACAGTGTGTGTCGTTCGGGAACTGGATCTCATCACGTGAGATTTCGATCGGACCGATGGAGGAACGAAATGTCGTCACCGAGCACGTTGGAGGAGCCTCGAACGTTGGCAGCCAAGGTGTGGGAACGCCATGTCGTGCACGCTGCCGCCGACGAGCCCGATCTGCTCTACATCGACCTGCACTTGGTGCACGAGGTCACCAGCCCGCAGGCGTTCGACGGATTGCGCCTCACCGGGCGCACCGTGCGTCGCCCCGATCTCACGGTGGCAACCGAAGATCACAACGTGCCGACGGCCGACATCGATCAGCCGATCGCCGACCCGATCTCTGCCCGACAGGTGCAAGTCCTGCGCGACAACACCGCCGAGTTCGGCATCATCGAGTTCCCGATGGGCCACCCGAGCCAGGGCATCGTTCACGTCATCGCTCCCGAACAGGGGCGAACGCTGCCCGGCATGACAGTGGTGTGCGGCGACAGCCACACCGCCACACATGGCGCATTCGGCGCCTTGGCGTTCGGCATCGGCACCAGCGAGGTCGAGCACGTGCTCGCCACACAGACCCTGCCGCAAACGCGACCCAAGTGGATGAGCGTGACGGTGGAGGGCCAGGCCCCGGCCGATGTCACCGCCAAGGACATCGTCCTCGCCATCATCGGCAACATCGGCACCGCCGGCGGCATCGGCCATGTGATCGAGTATCGCGGCGCGGCCATTCGGGCACTCTCCATGGAGGGTCGGATGACGCTGTGCAACATGAGCATCGAAGCCGGTGCCAAGGCCGGCCTGGTGGCACCCGACGACATCACCTTCGAGTACCTGCAAGGCCGCGAGCACGCACCGAAAGGCGAGCAGTGGGACGCCGCCGTCGCCGACTGGCGCACGCTCGTCACCGACGAGGGCGCCGTGTTCGACAAGGAAGTCGTCATCGACGCGTCCACTCTGCGGCCTCAGGTCAGTTGGGGCACCAACCCTGGCCAAGTGATCTCCATCGACGAATCGCTGCCATCGCCTGACGATCTCGTAGACGCCACCGCCCGCGACACTGTCGCCCGCGCACTCGAGTACATGGGCCTCGCCGCCGGAACCCCGGTGCGCGACATCAGGGTCGACACGGTGTTCATCGGTTCGTGCACCAACAGCCGCATCGAAGACCTGCGCGCCGCGGCTGAAGTGATGAAGGGTCGCACCGTCACCGTGCCGCGCGTGATGGTGGTGCCCGGCAGCCACGCCGTGAAGGCACAGGCGGAAGCCGAGGGCCTGCACGAGGTGTTCCGCGCCGCCGGTGCCGACTGGCGCGAACCGGGGTGCAGCATGTGCCTGGCGATGAATCCCGACAAGCTTGCCGCCGGCGAGCGTTCGGCCAGCACTAGCAATCGCAACTTCGAGGGCCGTCAGGGCCGCGGTGGGCGAACCCATTTGGTCTCCCCGGCCGTCGCCGCCGCCACAGCCGTCGCCGGCCACTTCGCAACACCCGCCGATCTGGAGGTCGTGGCGTGAGAGCGGTCCACATCATCACCGGTCGCGGCGTGCCACTGAAACGCAGCGACGTCGACACCGACCAGATCATCCCGGCCGAATGGCTCAAGCGCGTCGAGCGCACCGGCTTCGAAAAGGGGCTGTTCTCGAGCTGGCGCGACGACCGCAAC
>JANONE010000522.1:0-3903 GCA_031420675.1 Ilumatobacteraceae bacterium
GCCGCGCTGCGCGCGATCAAACACGCTCTCGATCCCACCGGCCTCCTCAACCCAGGCGCCCTCTTTCCGCGCTGACCGATCCCCGGGCGCCACGGCTCGTGCGACGGGGCAAGTCAGGTGGGGCGGCGGGCTTCGGCGGCGTCGAGTTGGGCGCGGGTGAGCAGCGCGTGCATCTGCAACGCCGCGGCGGTGAGTGCCGCGCCGTGATCGGGGCTGCGGTCGATGACGCAGATGACGTGGTCGACGATGGCGCCCAGCGAGCGCAGGTCGTTGGCGCTTGTCACCACCTGGCCGCCGGTGGTGATGACATCCTCCACGACGGTGACCCGTTTGCCATTGATCTCGGCACCCTCTGCCAGCCGGGCCGTGCCGTACTTCTTCGCTTCCTTGCGAACGAACGCAGCCGGTAGCCCGGTGTGCAGTGACAATGCGGTGACGATGGGGATGCCGCCCATTTCCAACCCGGCCAGCACCTCGGTGCCGTCGGGGATCAGTGGCGCCAGCGCCGCCGCGATCTGGGCGAGCAACGCGGGCTGCGCCTCGAAGCGATACTTGTCGAAGTATTCGGTGGCGATCTGCCCCGACCTCAACGTGAAGGTGCCGGTGAGGCGGGCGATGGTATTGATCTGATCGGCCAGATCATTGGGTTGGCCGGCGTTCAGCGGAGCGTGCTCGATCGACATGGTGTCATTCTTGCCGCTGGCGCGCGTCGCGCATCAATACCTCTTGCGAATGCGGTCGACTTCGAAACGACTTGACTCGGTGTGGCTACCCCGACGAATTAAATGGGCACGGCGTAGCGGGCCGTTTCGACAATAAATAACTATGCTTACCGTCATGGCAAAGCGTGGACCCAAGAACCCTATGTCCGATTCTCACAAGGCAGCCCTCGCAAAGGGCCGCGTGGAAGGCAAAGCCGTCCGCGAATATCTCGAGGCCCTGCGTGCGAACAAACCTGTTCGCGGCCGCAAGCGCACGCCTGAATCCATCGCCAAGCGGCTGGGCGTGATCGATGGCGAAATCGGCGGCGTCGATGCGGTGAAGGAGGTGCGGCTCGTGCAAGAGCGAATCGATCTCGAAGCCGAATTGGCCACGATGGGCAATCACGTCGACATGACGGCCCTCGAGGCCGACTTCGTGAAGGTGGCCAAGGCTTACGGCGAGCGCACCGGCGTGTCGTACGCAGCGTGGCGGGCGGTGGGTATTACCCCCGCGACGCTGAAGGCCGCCGGCATCACACGCGGCGCCTGAACGCCCCGGGCGCCAAGAAGCCCCGGTCGACGAATCGTGGATCCTGGATCAGCCGAGGTGCAGAGCGTCGAGCGCATCGACACCGAGGCCCGCGTGGCGCACGGCCCGGTCGAGGTCGAAGGCGTCGTCCAACACCGCCTCGGGCACGGTGACCCTGGTGTCAGCGGCCAGCAGTTCGCGGAACGAACGGCCTTCGTCCCATGCCCGGCCCGCGTTCTCCTGCACGATCCGGTACGCGTCGTCGCGTGTGAGCCCGGCCTGCACGAGGGCCAGCAGCACCGGCTGGCTGAACACCAGGCCATAGCTGGAGCTCAGGTTGTCGTGCATGCGATCGGGGAAGATCTCCAGGCCCTGCACCAGCCGGTTCATGCGGCGCAGCACGTAGTAGGCGAGCAGCGCGCTGTCGGGCAGCACGATGCGCTCGACCGAACTGTGCGAGATGTCGCGCTCGTGCCACAGGGCCACGTCCTGCAAACCCGCCTGCAGGTTGCCGCGCAACACCCGTGACAGGCCACTGATGGTCTCTGCCGCGATCGGGTTGCGCTTGTGCGGCATCGCGCTGGAGCCCTTCTGGCCTGGCTTGAAACCCTCCTGCACCTCGCGCACCTCGGTTCGCTGCAGGTGGCGCATTTCGACCGCGATCAACTCCATCGTGGTCCCCACCGACGCGCACGCGTACAGGAACTCGGCGTGGCGGTCGCGAGCGATCACCTGGGTGGCGGGCACCGGCGCGAGGCCGAGTGCGTTTGCCACGTGGCGCTCGATCGATGGGTCGATGTTGCTGTACGTACCGACGGCGCCGCTGAGCTTGCACACCGCCACCGACAGGCGCGCTGCGCGCAGGCGCGTTCGATCGCGCTCCACCTGCAGCGCCCACAACGCGACCTTGGCGCCGAACGTGGTGGGCTCGGCGTGGATGCCGTGGGTGCGGCCGATCATCACGGTGTCGCGGTGCTCGCGGGCCAGCAGCACCAAGGTGCGCATCAGTTCCGTGGCCGCGGCGACCAGTTGGTCGCATGCGTCGCGCATCATCCAGCACCACGCGGTGTCGACCACGTCGCTGCTGGTGAGGCCGTAGTGGATCCATGTGCCGGCCGGCGGGCCGATTGCGGCTTGCACTACATCGACGAATGCTGCCACGTCGTGGTCGGTGACGGCTTCGCGGTCGCTCACCGCCTGCACGAACGCCTCGTCGACGATCGGAGCGTTCGCCCGACAGGCTGCGGCATCGGCCGCAGGAACGACACCGAGCGCAACATGAGCGTCGGTGGCGAGCAGTTCGATCTCGAGGTAGCGGTCGAAGCGGGCGACGTCGCTGAACACGTGGGCCATCTCGGGAAGGCTGTAGCGGGGGATCATTGCCAGACCACGTAGCTGTGCCGCTCGGCGCCGGTGCCGACGATCCGGATGGGCACGCCCACTTCCTTCTCCACCAGGTCGACGAGCGCTTTCGCTTTCTCGGGCAGGCCTTCCAGCGTGGTGACCTTGCTGATGTCGGTGAGCCAACCGGGCAGCACCGCGTAGACCGGCTGGCCGTCGGTGTCGTACTCGGTGCACACCTTCACCTCGTCGAACGTGTCGAGCACGTCGAGCTTGGTGAGCGCGATCTCGGTGAAGCTATTGATGCGCACGGCCTTGCGCAGCATCACGACGTCGAGCCAGCCGCAGCGGCGCCGCCGGCCGGTGACCGTGCCGAACTCGCGGCCGATCTCCACCAGCTTGTCGCCCAGTTCGTCGGTGAGTTCGGTGGGGAATGGGCCGCTGCCGACACGGGTGCAGTACGCCTTCGTGATGCCGATGATGCGGGTGAGGTAGCGGGGCCCGATGCCGGTGCCCACGCAGGCGCCGCCGGCCGTTGGGTTCGACGATGTGACGAACGGATAGGTGCCGTGGTCGAGGTCGAGGAACGTGGCCTGCGCGCCCTCCAGCAGTAGAGCGTCGTCGCGGTCGAGCGACTCGTGCATCATCTCCACCGTGTCGCACACGTACGGCGCAAGGCGGGCACCGAGCTGACTGAACTGTGCCACCACAGCGTCGACATCCAACGCTTCGCCTCCCAGTGCAGTGATCTCGCTGTTGTGCGCGACGGCCTGCACCTTCACTGTGTTGGCGAACACGGCAGCGTCGATCACATCGCCGGCGCGCACACCGATGCGCCGGGCCTTGTCGGCGTACGCCGGGCCGATGCCCTTCAGGGTGGTACCGATCCGATCGTCGCCGCGGCCCTGTTCGTAGAGAGCATCGAGCGATTGGTGCCACGGGAAGATCAGGTGGCACTGGCTGCTCACCTTCAACTGCGAGCAGTCGATGTCGCGGCTCTGCAACGTATCGATCTCCTTGAACAGCGTCGGCAGATCCACCACCACACCATTGCCGATGACCGGAATGATGTGCGGGTAGAGCACGCCGCTGGGGATCAGCTGCAGCGCGTACCGCTCGGTGCCCACGACCACCGTGTGGCCGGCGTTGTGGCCACCCTGGTAGCGCACCACATGTGTGTGCTCGGCGGCGAGCAGGTCGATGACCTTGGCCTTGCCCTCGTCGCCCCATTGGGCACCAATGACAACTGTGACGGGCATGACGCAACGCTCCTCGGAAGTGACCGGAACGTGTCGAGAGCCTATCGCTCGCGGCGGGCGAGCCCCGATTTCC
>JANONE010000523.1:0-2726 GCA_031420675.1 Ilumatobacteraceae bacterium
ACCCCGACGCTGTGGAGAAAACGTTGCGGGCACTCGCGGGTGGAACGCGCTCGGTTGTCGAGCTCGACAGCCTCACCGGGGTACGCCGCAGCCGACTGGAGACGTTGCTCAAGATCCTGGCCATCGAGGGTGTGGTCACGAAGCACGGCCCGAAGTGGGCGGCCACCGGCGAGCAGTACACCCACGACACCGAGAAGTGGAACACCCTGACGCAGACCCGGCGCGAGGAGGCCAACCTCATGCGCCGCTACGCGCACGGCGAGGGCTGCCTGATGGCGTATCTGCAGCAGGCGCTCGACGATCCGTCGCAGGCGGCCTGCGGTCGCTGCTCGGTCTGCACCGGCGAGTTGCCGCACCCGGGCGCACGACCCAGCGACGAACGGCTGCGCGCCGCTCGCGACCACCTGCAAGGTGTCGACATCGCGATCGAGCCGCGCAAGCTGTGGCCGCAGGGGGTCAGCAGGAAGGGCAGGATCGCAGGCCTCGGTGAAGGACGTGCCGTTGCGTTCGCCGACGACGCCGGCTGGAGCGTGGAGCTGCTTGCGCTGCAGCGCACTGGCTACGGCAACATCCCACCGGCGCTGTTGCAGGGTGCTGTCGATGCCCTCAGCCGCTGGTCGAAGGTGTGGCCCGAGCGGCCGGTGGCGGTTGCTGCGGTGCCCGCGTCCTCGGTCGAGATGAAGGCCAACCGTGCGTTGGCGGAGCACATCGCCGGTGTCGGCCGGTTGCCGTTGCTCGACCTGTTCCGCTGGGAGGGAGGCTCGGTTCCCGCCGACGCTTCCAGCGCTCCGGTCGTCGCTCACCTGGAGGGAGCAATTCGACTGGACCCGTCGATGGCGGTGCCGAAAGGACCGGTGCTGCTGTGTGCAACCACCATGCGTACCGGCTGGGCACTCACCGTCTGCGGCGCGCTCCTCCACGAGGCCGGCTGTTCGGCGACGCTGCCATTGGTGATCCACCGCCTTCCGTGAACGCAACCCGGAGCCTGTGTCGGGGGCGTGTCAAGCCTCGAAGGTGTGTGGGTTCAGGAACTGGCGTCCCCAGAAGCGGGTGCGTTCGACGGTGGTGAGCTTGGCGGCGTCGCACACGTCGTTCCACTGTTCGCGAATTGTCACCTCCTGGGCGTCGACGATGTCGCGTGCCTCGCTGCGGTCGAGTAGGTAGAGGCCGGCTGCGTCGACGAGCAATGTCAGACGGGCGTCCCGGGTGCCGTGGTCGTCGAAGGCCATAGCTTGCTCGGCGGTCTCGCCAGAGCGGGCTTGTGGGCAGATGTCGTAGGCGGGGGTGAGTTCGAGCTCTTCTCCGACGAACGCAGTGTGGTTTCGACCGTGATCGTCGGTGTTGCCGCACATCATGTTGAATGCGATCCGCCCGAACAGCTCCCGCAGCGTGACTGTCGGGTTGGCGAAGCGGCTACGGATCCGGTGGGTCAGATCGGTGTAGGTCGCGTACCGACCTTCGGGAAACGATGTCAGGCCGAGAATCGTCAGCGCTGATACGAGCCGCCGGCGATGGCCGGCAGGGGTCCGGTCGAACCGTTCGACGAGCAGCGCATGCCGGCCGGCGGCGGTCGTCAGCTCGACGGCGGCTACGTCGAGGCCGACCCGGCGTGCGAGCTCCATGGCGGCAAACTCGCCTTGCACGACCGGATAGGTGTCAGTCGTCGATGAGAACTTGGCGATCAGCTTGCGGTCGCCGTCATCGATGAGCGCTTTGGGTCGAGCTCCTCCGATCGACGTGCCGCGAAGCAGTGCCGCGTGGAGGGCCGCAGTGAGGGGCTGGCCGGTTTCGATCAGTTCCGAGGCAGTGGCGAGCTCGTCGAGCGTGGCATTGATCACTTCGCGCGGCACGTGGGAGTCGGCTGACGTTTGGAAGTCGAGGGCCCCGATTCGGTCGGACCCGGACTCCAACAAGTACGTGAAGTCTCCGAACTCGACCGTCAGCTCACCGAGGCGATGGTTGATCAGTCGACGCCCCCAGGAGTCGGGCATTGCATCTTCGATGCACAACGGCACCCCACGCGTCTGGGCGCTCGCCGGGTACTGGTAGCCCCGCCGCAGCGGTAGCTCGGAGTCGTAGATCGGGACGGCGTCTCCGCGGTCGAGGTACGAGCGGGCGTACACGAACGCGATCCGGTCGTCGACCTGGTCGAGGCGGCCGCACACCACTGGCTCGATGGCGCCCGGCAGCCAAATCCACACGTACGCAGTTGTCGGCTCAGAAGTCATCGTCGGCCTCGCGGGTGGCCATCCGGCCGGCTTGCGGTAGCAGCTTCAGCTCCGCCGCCAGACGTTCCTGGTGGCGCGCGCGAACCGCGGGGTCGGCGTCGAACAAGGGCACCCCGAGCAAGGTCGCAGATTCGAGGACCGTGCCGATGGCCACCGTCGGATCGGCGCGTTCGATCTTGATGATCGTCGGGTGTGACACCCCGACCCGGCGCGCGAGTTCGTCGATCGACCAGTGGCGTCGCAGCCGCTGCGTCTTGATCGAGGCACCGAGCAGCCGCAACGCCTCTTTCGTGGGGGGAGAGAGAACTGGACCAGCCATACTAAAGTAAAGTTTATCAGATCGGCGTTCCACTAATCTACGCTTTAGTTCATAACTTCAACGTCGGCTTCCTCGCCCCGGATGAACCGCAAATCGTCAGCGAGTTCGTCGGGGAACTCGCCGATACCCTGCCCGTATGGCTCCGGTCCGATCTACACCGGAGTGGCTCGGTCGCACAC
>JANONE010000524.1:0-2413 GCA_031420675.1 Ilumatobacteraceae bacterium
CTCGTGCGCGTTCGCCGGTGGTGCTTCCCCGGTCGCGCGTCCTACCTGCGGTCCGACGAGGGACCCGAGCACCATCGAGTCCGCCGAACCGTGACCGCCGAGGATCCGCAAGGCGAACCCGGCTCTTCCGGGCGCGCCTGCGCCGTCGAACACGCGCGGACCGCGACCGCGCGCAGCACGGGCGCGCACGCGATCGACCTTCACGACGTTCGCGATCTGCTTTGGATCCGCCAGCGCCACGTCGACGCTCGACGCGAGATGGAAGCAGCTGTGCGTCAGGTCGTGAAGGTGGAGACGGCAACCGAGCCCGACTTCCAAGCCATGTTCGTCGCCGCCATGGCCTTTCCTCACGCCACCGCGCCGACACCGCATCTCTCAGCTGTGGTCACGCTTCCGGAGCGCGCGGCGTCGTCCGCCGGCGACCGCGGCGGTCGCCGGCGGCGCCGCGACCAAGTGGCAGCCAACCCCGCTCCGCCTGCAGCAACGACGATGCCCGCAGCAACGACGATGCCTGCAGTAACGACGATGCCTGCAGTAACGACGATGCCTGCAGTAACGACGATGGAGGAATCATGAGCCAACCGACCACCGTCGACCAGGTCGATCCCGAGCCCACCGCCGGCGAAGGTGCTTCGTCCGGCCGTCGTTCGGGGGGCCGCGCCGGCCGCGCCGCCCTGCGTGCATCGCACGTCATCGAGCGTGTGCCATACCTCACGCGCACGCTGAAGCCGTTCGAGATCGCGAGCGAGGAGACACTTGCACTCATCGAGTACACGGCCGACACCGTGCTCGAAGAAGTCGGCATCGAGATCCGCGACTACCCGGAAGCGTTGCCGATCTTCAAGGCCGGCGGAGCCGAGGTGGACGGCACTCGCGTGCGGTTCCCCCGTGGCCTGTGCCGCCAGATCATCTCCAAGAACGCGCCCGCCAGCTACGTGCAGCACGCTCGCAACCCGCTGCACAACGTGGTGATCGGCGGCAACAACACGGTTTTCGCCCCGAACTACGGCAGCCCGTTCGTGCACGACCTGGACAAGGGCCGCCGCTACGCGACGCTCGCCGACTTCCAGAACTTCGTGAAACTCACCTACATGTCGCCGTGGCTGCACCACAGCGGCGGCACGGTCTGCGAACCCGTCGATGTGCCCGTCAGTAAGCGCCACCTGGACATGGTCTACTCCCACCTCAAGTTCAGCGACAAGCCCTTCATGGGTTCTGTCACCGCCGGCTCGCGTGCGGCCGACAGCGTCGAACTGGCTCGCATCGGCTTCGGCGGCGATCTGGAGGACCGCACGGTGATGACCAGCCTGATCAACGCCAGTTCGCCGCTGGTGTGGGACGGCACGATGCTCGCGGCCGCTCAGTGCTACGCCGAGAACAACCAGGCGTGCATCATCACGCCGTTCATCCTCGCCGGTGCGATGGCGCCGTCCACCAGCGCCGGCGTGGCAGTGCAGACCTTGGCCGAGGCACTCGCCGGCATGACGTTCACGCAGCTCGTGCGGCCCGGAGCCCCGGTGGTCTTCGGCTCGTTTGCCAGCTCGATGAGCATGCAGACGGGCGCCCCGACGTTCGGCACCCCCGAGCCGGCCATGGTGCTCTACACCGTCGCCGCGCTCGCCCGCCGCCTCGGCGTGCCGTTCCGCTCCGGCGGCTCGCTGACAGCATCCAAGCTGCCCGACGCGCAGGCCGCCTACGAGAGCGCCAACACCCTGCAACCAACAGTGCTCGCAGGCGTCAACTTCGTGCTCCATGCAGCCGGCTGGCTGGAGGGTGGCCTGGCCATCGGCTACGAGAAGTTCGTCCTCGACTGCGATCAGCTGGGCATGATGACCACGTTCGTGCGTGGGCTCGACGCCAGCGCCAACGGGCTGGCCCTCGACGCCCTGCGCACAAACCCGCCAGGGAACCACTTCCTCGGAACCGCACACACACTCGCCAACTTCGAGACAGCGTTCTACCGCAGCGACACCGCCGACAACAACAGCTTCGAACAGTGGAACGAGGAAGGCGGGCTGGATGCATCTCAGCGCGCCAACGCGCTCTGGAAGCGCCGCCTCGCCGAATACCAACCACCCGCGCTCGACGAGACCATCGACGAAGAACTGCTGGCATTCATCGAACGACGCAAGGCAGTCCTCCCCGACGAGTTCGCCTGAATTCGAACGACCGACGCGATTCACGACAACTCACACGACCCCCCACCACCACGACACGCAAGTTCACACGAGAAAGACGACGACGATGTCGACGCAGCGCCACCTCATCGCCGAAGCACGGTACGAGGTCATCCCGATGAAGAACCTTGAATCGCAGATCGAGCACATCCCCGCGGGAGCCTCCGTTTCGGTCACCTGCAGCCAGGCGAAGGGCCAACAGCCGACCCTCGACCTCGCGGCCCGTCTCGGCGACC
>JANONE010000525.1:0-1772 GCA_031420675.1 Ilumatobacteraceae bacterium
ATCAGGCGCACACGGTGCGTGCACTGCAGCGACAGTACGTCGACGTATGGGTAGCGGTGCTGCGCCGTCTCTACCCGCGGGTGGTTCGGGCGCGTGCGACCGCTGCAGTCCAAGCCGCGATCGGGCTGATCAACTCCACCCCGCACACCGGCAGCCTGCAACCGCGCACGCTGGCGCCGTTGTTGCGGGACATGTCGCTCGCCGCGTTGCACGCGGTCGGTACCGAAGGGAACCCACGATGAACCTGCCGCAACGCATCACGATTCGCGAGGTCGGCGCTCGCGATGGTCTGCAGTCGGAGGCGCCCCTGAGCGTCGACCAACGGTTGGAACTGCTCGACGCGCTGCTCACGGCGGGCATCACCCACCTCGAGGTCGCTGCTTTCGTGAGCCCCAAGGCTGTGCCGGCGATGGCCGGCGCGGCGGAGGTGGTGGCCGGCCTGGGCGCACCCGAGGGGGTGGTGCGGGCAGCGCTGGTACCCAACGTGCGCGGGGCCGAGGCGGCGCTCACGGCAGGCATCGACGAGCTGACGGTGACCATCTCCGCCTCGGCCACCTACAACCAGCGCAACGTGCACATGTCGATCGACGAGTCGGTGGAGGCCATTGCCGCGATCCGCAGCCTGGCCGGGCCGGTGCCAGTCGACGCTGTCATCTCCTGCGCGTTCGGCTCGCCGTACGAGGGCGACAGCAGTCCGGCGGACGTGGCGCTGTTGGCCGAGCGGCTCCTGGCATCGGGCGTCGCTGCCATCACGCTTGCCGACACCACGGGCATGGCCACACCGCGGCGCATCGACGATGTGCTCGCGATCACCGGCGCCGGCGTCGGCCTGCACCTGCACGAGACGCGCGGCACCGGTCTCGTCAACCTCTTCGCCGGCCTGCAGGCGGGGGTGCTGCGCTTCGACACGTCGGTGGGTGGCCTCGGTGGCTCGCCGTTCGCCGCCGGGGCGGCAGGCAACGTGGCCACCGAGGAGGTGGTCGCCCTGTGCGACGACCTCGGCGTGCACACGGGCATCGGCATCGAAGCGCTGATCGAGGCGGCCCTCTTGGTGGAACGCCTGGTCGGCCATCCGGTGCCCAGCCGTGTCGCCCATGTCGGCCCGCGCTCGCGCCGGGCCTGACTCACTGCAGGCCGCGCACCGCGCCGCCGTCGACGGGAATGGCCACGCCGGTGACGTACTTCGCCGCGTCACTGCACAGGAAGGCGGCGATGCGGCCGAAGTCGGCGGGGTCGCCGATCGTGTGCGTCGGCACGCCGGCCGCGAGGTTGCTGGTGTCGCCGTACAGGTTGGCGATGCGGTCGGTGGCGTGCAGGCCGGGTTGCAGCGAGTTCACCGTCACGCCGTCGCCGGCAACCTCGGTGGCGACTGTCTTGAGGAAGGAGGTGAACCCGGCTCGTGCTGTGTTGGAGAGGATCAGGTTGCCGATCGGTTCGCGCACCGACGTGGACGTGATCGCGACGATGCGGCCCCAACCGCGCTCGCGCATGGCTGGCATGGCGGCCTGGCACAGCGCCACTCCCGACAGCAGGTTCAGCCGCAGGGCGGCTTCGTACTGCTCGAAGGTGATGCTGTCGAAGGTGCCGGCCGGGGGGCCACCGGCGTTGACGATCACGATGTCGATGCCACCCATCAGGTCGCTTGCCGCGGCCACCAGACCGGCGATGCCGTCGAGGTCGGCGAGGTCGCCCACCAACGTGTGCACGGGTGCATGGATGGTTTCGGCGGCAGCCGCCAGCCGGTCGGCGCGGCGAGCCACGAGCGTGACCAG
>JANONE010000526.1:0-3519 GCA_031420675.1 Ilumatobacteraceae bacterium
CGCGCAGTTGCTCTATGAGATCGCATCGCCGGTGTATGCCAACCCCGATGTGCTCACCCGCTTCGACACGATCCAGCTCGCGCAGGTGGGCGCCGACCGCGTGCGCATCAGCGGCGTCGTCGGCATGCCGGCGCCGCCGACCGCGAAGGTGTGCATCAACTTGGAGGGCGGCTACCGCAATCGGATGTCGTTCGTGCTCACCGGGCTCGACCAAGAACGTAAGGCGCAGTGGCTCGGTGAAGCCCTGTTCCGACGGGTCGGCGGCAAGGAACAGTTCGACGAGGTCGACGTGCGCTTCGTGGCGGCACCGAGTGATGCGCCCACTCAGGAACAGGCATCCGGTCGGCTGCACATCACCGTCAAGAGCCGCGACGAGCGGCTGGCGGGAAAGGCGTTCAGTGGCGCCGCCATCGAACTCGCACTCGCCAACTACCCGGGCTTCTTCGCCACCGGCGGCCCGAGCGAAGCGCAGTCGTACGGTGTCTTCTGGCCCGCCTTGGTCGATGCGGCCGAGGTGCAGGAAGTCGTCGTGCTACCCGACGGCACCCACCTCCGTCCTCCCCGCCCACCCATCCCTGCGAGTCCCTCGGTACCGGTGCGAGTACCAGAGCTCCGTCCGAGTGCTCACTCGCACCCCGGGGTACGAGTGAGCACTCCGATAGGCGGGGAACCGGCGGGGCCACAGCCAGGCGAGCCGCTCGGCAAGTACTTCGCTGCCCGCAGCGGCGACAAGGGTGGCAACGCCAACGTGGGCATTTGGGGTCGCGACGACCTCGGCTATGCATGGCTGGAGCACCACCTCACGGCCGAGGCGGTACAACGCCTGCTTCCCGAGGCAGCGACGCTGGAAGTGCGGCGCTACGAGCTCCCCAACATCCACGCGCTCAACTTCGTGATCGTCGGCCTGCTCGGCGACGGTGTGGCCTCCAGTACCGCGTTCGACGCACAGGCGAAGGGGCTGGGCGAGTATCTGCGCAGCCGCCTCTGGCCGTGATGCCCACAGCCGTGATGCCCGCAGTAGCGACCGCTACGCAAGTAACCGATAGCCGATGCCGCGCGCGGTGACGATCAGCTTCGGGTCGTCGGGTTGGTCCTCGACCTTCACGCGCAGGCGGCGCACATGCGCATCCACCAAGCGGCTGTCGCCCAGGTACTCGTAGCCCCACACCCGCTCCAGCAGTTGGTCGCGTGACAGCACCATGTTGGCGTGGTCGGCGAACTCGCACATCAGCCGGTACTCGGTCTTGGTGAGGTTCAGTTCGTGCCCGCTCTTGAGCACGATGCCCTGCTCGCGGCGCAGTTCGATGTCGCCGAAGCGATTGACGGACGACGACGATGCAGTCGCCTCGTGCAGGTGCACGCGACGAAGGGCCGCGCGGATGCGCGCTGCCAGCTCCTTGGGCACCACCGGCTTGGTGACATAGTCGTCGGCCCCTGCCTCGAGGCCGGCGACGAGGTCGTAGGTATCGGTCTGGGCGGTGACGATGATGATCGGCACGATGCTGTTGGCACGCATCGCCCGGCACACCTCGAAACCGGAGAGGTCTGGTAGTCGAAGATCGAGCAGCACGAGGTCGGGTTCGCGTTCGGCGAACGCCACGAGACCCGCCTTGCCATCGGCCGCCTCGCGCACCTCGTACCCTTCGTCCTCCAACGCCAGCTTCAGCGCCAGCCGAATCGCGTCGTCGTCCTCGATGAACAGCAGAGAGATCACGGACACATCCTGCCTGACAAAGTCAAGTCAATTGACACTTCGATTCTGTTACAGAAATCGCACGCAGCGAGCGTTGTACTGTCACAAAGCTTCGGCACAGTAGCAACTGTTCACGCTGCCCCGGTGGGGTACCTTCCTCCCCCTGGTGCCTCACCGGCAGCGGTGAACGAACAGGCAGCGTACCTGGCGAAATCTCGCCGAAACCGACCTGACGGAGGTTTGCGACATGCTGGCACCGGCTCTCACAGCCCACACCGATCTCCAGCGGCATCACGTTGCAGTGTCGGTGACGGGCCCGCTCGCCACGGCCGATCACGGTTCGGCCCTCATCGAAGCGTGTCTCCCGCTGCCTCCCATGTACGGGCTGTTGGTCAACCTCAGCGCTGTCACCATCCTCACCGAAGCCGGTATGGGCGGCCTTCGCGACCTGGCCAAGGCCGCGGCCGAAGCCGGCCACCGTGTCGCCTTCGTCTGCAGCGAACTGATCCTGCGCGCCGAACTGATCCTCGGCGATCTCGACATGCTGGCACCCGTCCTCCAAGCCGACGAGCAAGCACTCCCCTTGGTCGGTTACGCGGCCTGACGCACCCGTACTCAGTCGCCGTCGGCGGGCGCGCACCCATGCGCGTCCGCCGATGCGCCACACTGGTGCCGATGAGCGAGCTACGCCGACGCCGAACACTGCGCCTACGCACCCGTGTCACGCTGTTCTTCTCGTTGACGGCGTTGGTGGCCAGCCTCGGTCTCGCAGTAGTCACGTTCGCGGTTGCTCGCTCCTTCCTCATCGACCAGCGGCAGCAGTCCGCTCGCGCGCAGACCTACGCCAACGCCAAGGCCGTTCGCGATCAACTGCTGGCCGACCAGCCGTTCGAGATCCTCGATCTGCGGACCGAGAGCGGGGGCTTCCCTCTCCTGTTCCAGGACGGCCGGGCCTTCGCTCCTGACAGCCGCTACCCGGTGGAGGCCTTTCCGCTGGAACTCCGTACAGCGGCGCTTCAAGGCCAGAGCGGGCAGCAGCGGTTCGAGTACGAAGGAAAACCGTACGTTGCGGTGGGCATCAGCATGCCCGCGGCCGACGCGCAGTACTTCGAGGCGTTCCCGATGGAGAGCATCGAGAGCAACCTGCGGGCGATTGCCACCGCGCTGATGGTCGGCTCGGGCGTCACGATGCTGCTCGCCGGTTTCCTCGGCTGGTGGACGAGTCGACGGTTGTTGCGCCCGCTTTCGCGCGTTGCCACCGCTGCCGGCGAGATCGCGTCCGGTGGGCTCGATGCCCGGATGCCGCCGGAGAACGACCCTGACCTCGACCGTCTCGCCAGTTCCTTCAACGAGATGGCCGACGCGGTACAGACGCGACTGGAACGCGAGGCTCGTTTCGCGAGCGACGTGAGCCACGAACTGCGCTCTCCCATCACTGCGCTGACGGCCGCTGTGGAGGTGCTCGATGGCCGTCGTACGGATCTGCCCGACCGTACACAACAGGCCCTCGACGTGGTTGTCAGCCAGGTGCGTCGTTTCGACTCGATGGTGATGGACCTGCTCGAGCTGTCCCGCATCGACGCCGGCTCCACCGAATTGCACCGTGAGGAGGTCGACGCCCGCGAACTGGTTCCCCGCATCGCTCAGCGATACGGCTTCGGTGAAGTCACGATCGACGTCGACAAGAAGGTGCCCAACCTGGTGCGGCTCGACAAGCTGCGTTTCGAACGCATTCTCGCCAACCTGTTGGAGAACGCAAGCGCCCACGGCGGGGGGCCGGTGCGGGTTTTTGCCGAGATGCGCGGTCGTAGCTCGATGGCGCTCGG
>JANONE010000527.1:0-12655 GCA_031420675.1 Ilumatobacteraceae bacterium
TGCCCGCATGCCCCAGCCGAAACGGCCGGGGCTTCTTGCTTTTTCCGGCCCGCACCCCCTTCTTCTCGAACTCACACTCTCTTCAAGGACACGAACGAACCATGTCACCGCAACCGATCACACCCAAGACGATGCCCTTCCACAAGTACGAGCGCGGCGTGCCGGTGGTGCTCCACGATCGCACCTGGCCGAACAAGGTCCACGAGGCCGCGCCGCTGTGGTGCAGCGTGGATCTGCGCGACGGCAACCAGGCGCTCATCGACCCGATGGACCCGCAGCGCAAGCGCCGCATGTTCGACACGCTGGTGAAGATGGGCTTCAAGGAGATCGAGGTCGGATTCCCCTCGGCCAGCCAGCCCGACTTCGACTTCGTGCGCCAGTTGATCGAGGAAGACCTGATCCCCGACGACGTCACCATCCAGGTGCTGACGCAGTGCCGGCAAGAGCTGATCGAGCGCACCTACGAGGCCATCGCCGGTTCCCGTCAGGCGATCGTGCACTTCTACAACTCCACCAACCCCTTGCAGCGCGAGGTCGTGTTCGGGCTGGACAAGAGCGGCATCACCGACATCGCGGTGAACGGCGCCAAGCTGTGCCGCAAGCTGGAAGACACCGTGCCCGGTACCTACGTGCGCTACGAGTACTCGCCGGAGAGCTTCACGCTCACCGAGCCCGAGTACGCGATCGAGGTCTGCCACGCGGTGATGGACGTGATCGAACCGACACCGGAAAGGCCGCTGATCCTCAACCTGCCGGCCACCGTCGAGTGCTACACGCCCAACGTGTACGCCGACGTGATCGAGTGGTTCGGTCGCCACATCCGCACCCGCGACAGCGTGCTGATCAGCCTGCACCCGCACAACGACCGCGGCACCGCCACCGCCGCCGCCGAACTGGCGATGTTGGCCGGCGCCGATCGCGTGGAAGGCACGCTCTTCGGCAATGGCGAGCGCACCGGCAACGTCGATGTGGTGAATCTGGCCATCAACCTGATGGTCAACGGCGTTGATCCGCAACTGGACGTCAGCGACATCGACGCCCTGCGGCGCGTGGCGGAATACTGCAACCGGCTGCCGGTCGGCCCCCGCCACCCGTGGGTGGGCGACCTCGTCTACACCGCGTTCAGCGGCAGCCACCAGGACGCGATCAAGAAAGGCTTCGACGCGCTCGATGCCAAGGCCGCGGCGAACGGTGGCGAGTACCCGGTATGGGGCGTGCCCTACCTGCCGCTGGACCCGAAGCACCTGGGGCGCTCGTACGAAGCCGTCATCCGCGTGAACAGCCAGAGCGGCAAGGGCGGCGTGGCGTACGTGATGAAGACCGAGCACGGTTTCGATCTTCCGCGCCGCCTACAGATCGAGTTCTCCAAGACCATCCAGCACATCACGGAGGACACCGGCACCGAGATCAGTCCGCTGATCATGTGGACTTCGTTCCAGGGCTGCTACCTTCCCGAGCAGCCACGGATGCGCCTCAACAGCCACGAGATGCGCAGCGACAGCACCACCGGCACCACCACCATCACCGCCCAACTGGTGATCGACGATTCGCCCGTCACTGTCTCGGGCGAGGGCAATGGCCCGATCGATGCCTTCGTCCACGCACTGCGCGACGGCGTGGGCGCAACCCTCGACGTGGTCGACTACGCCGAGCACGCGTTGGGCCAGGGCAGCCAAGCCACTGCCGTCGCCTACATCGAGACCAAGAACGGCGATGGCCGCGTGCTGTGGGGCGTGGGCACCGACCCGAGCACCATCACCGCCGCCCTACGCGCCGTGCTCCAGGCGCACGAGCGCCATCAGTCGTGATCTCCTTCGGGGTCGCCGGGCGTGCCGGCCGAGGTGGGCTACGCTGCGGCCATGGCCCGTGCTCGACGTACCTTTCGGCTGGCCGTCGCGCTGCTCCTGCTCGCGGGCTTGGCAGCGCTGTGGCAGCGCTGTTCGGGCCGCCGCTGCGCCGGTGATCCGGCCCCCTCGTGGCCACCGACGGGTGCAACGAGCGCCGACGTAACCGCTCGGTGGCTGCCACCACTCGACGGCGCCTGCCCAGAGGGGTACCCGGTGAAGGCAAACGACAACTCCGGCATCTACCACCTGCCGGGCGGCCGCTTCTACGAACGCACGGTGCCCGAGCGCTGCTACACCGCTGCGGAGGATGCCGAAGCCGACGGCTACCGTCGGGCCAAGGCCTGAGGACCGCTGACCAGCCCACCTGAGAACCGCTGACGAGCACAAAGGAGTGCCATCATGAAAGTGACCGTCGACTACGACATGTGCGCCAGCACAGGCGCCTGCATGCAGTTGTGCCCAGAGGTGTTCGAGGTACGCAAGGACGGCTACCTGTACGTGTTGCAGGACGAGCCACCGGCGGAGCTCGCCGACAAGGTGCGGATGGCGGCCGACATGTGCCCGACCGCGGCCATCTCCATCACCGATTGAGCCGGCCTCGGTCGGCCGCGACCACCACCGGCTAGCGTTGCCGCCCGATGGCGTTTCACGAGCATCTTCATCGCGCCTGGGCGACATCGCAGTCCATGCTGTGCGTGGGCCTGGACCCCGACCCAGCTCGCTTCCCCGAGGTCGTGCACGGATCGATGTTCGACTTCTGCATGGGCATCATCGATGCCACCGCCGACGTGGTGTGCGCCTTCAAACCACAGATCGCCTACTTCGCTGCCACCGGCGCCGAGAACGACCTCGAGCGCCTGTGCGCCACTATCCGCGATCGGTATCCGGATGTGCTGCTGGTGCTCGATGCCAAGCGGGGCGACATCGGCAGCACCGCCGAGCAGTACGCCCATGAGGCCTTCGATCGCTACCGCGCCCATGTCGTCACCGTCAATCCGTATCTGGGTACCGACTCGGTCGAGCCCTTTCTCCGGCACCCCGACGGTGGTGTTTTCGTGCTCTGCCGCACCAGCAACCCGGGCAGCGGTGACTTCCAGTCGCTGCCGGTCGACATCGGCCACGGCAACGGCAACGGCAACGGCAACGGCAACGAGCCGTTGTACCTCCACGTTGCCCGGCGCGTCGCCACCGAGTGGAACGAGATCGGCGACTGCGGCTTGGTGGTGGGAGCCACCTACCCCGACGAGCTGCGCCAGGTGCGGGCGATCGTCGGCGATCTGCCGTTGCTGGTGCCGGGCGTGGGCGCCCAGGGCGGCGACGTGGAGGCAACCGTGGAAGCCGGTGCGGACAGCACCGGCTTGGGCATGGTGATCAATTCGTCGCGCGCCATCCTCTACGCCTCCAGCGGTGCCGACTTCGCCGAAGCGGCGCGGGCCGAGGCCATCGCCACCCGCGACACGATCCGCGTGCGTTTCCCCCACTGACTGCGCCACGCGGCGCTGCGCCCGATCAGCCGGCGAGCTGGACGACGGAGATGATGCCCGCGGCGGAGCGCAACCGTGCGACCACATCGTCGGGCACCTCCACCGTAGGAGCGATCAGCATGACCGCGGTACCCGGCGTGGCGCCGCGGCCGACATCCATGTCGGCGATGTTCACGCCGGCATCGCCCAACAGGGTGCCGACGGTGCCGATAACGCCTGGTCGGTCGTCGTTCTTCACCACGAGCATGTGCTCGGCCGGTGGCACGTCGAAGTGGTGGTCGTCGACCATCACGATGCGCTGCTCGCTGCGCCGGCCCACCAGCGTGCCCGACAGGCTGTGCCCGCCCCCGCTCACCGTGAGGAGGTTGACGAAGTCGGCAGAAGTGGCGCAGTTGGTCTCGCGTATCTCGATGCCCTTCTCCTTCGCCAACTGCGGCGCGTTCACGTACGTGACCTGATCGTCGGTGATGGTGCCGAAGAAACCTTTCAACACGGCGAGGCTGAGGATGCGCGTGTCGTATCCGGCGATGTCGCCTTCGGTGCACACCTCCAGCGTGTCGGGCAGCGAACCCACCAAGGAAGCGAAAAGGCGCCCGAGGCGCTCGGCGAGTGGCAGGAACGGCCGCAGCGTCTCGTTGGCCTCGGCGGCGTCGACGTTGACGGCGAAGGGCACGAACTCGCCGGCCAACGCCAACCGCACCATGTCGGCAATGGTGTCGCCTGCCTTGTCCTGTGCCTCGCGGGTGCTCGCACCGAGGTGCGGGGTGACGACGATGGATGGCTGCTCGAACAACGGCGAGGACGTGGTGGGCTCGGTCACGAACACGTCGATCGCGGCACCGGCGATGATGCCATCACGCACACAGTCCGCCAGTGCCTGCTCGTCGACGATGCCACCGCGGGCCACGTTGATCACCCGCAGCGAGGGCTTGGCCTTCAACAGCAGATCGCGGCTGATGAGACCGGTGGTCTCCCTGGTCTTGGGCAGGTGGATCGTGAGGAAGTCGGCCGCTGCCACCGCCTGGTCGAGCCCCATCAGCTCGACGCCCATCTGGCGGGCACGGTCGGCGGACACGAACGGATCGTAGGCAACCAGTCGCATGCCGAACGCCCTTGCCCGATCGGCGACGAGCTTGCCGATGCGCCCGAGGCCGATGATTGCCAGCGTCTTGTCGGCCAACTCGACACCCTCCCAGCGGCTGCGTTCCCACCGGCCGGCGATGAGCGCAGCATGCGCCTGGGCCACGTTGCGGGCCTGCGCCAGCAACAGCGCCATCGTGTGCTCGGCGGCGGAGATGATGTTGCTCTGCGGGGCATTGACCACCATCACGCCCCGACGGGTGGCCTCGGCGACATCGACGTTGTCCAGGCCGATACCGGCGCGGCCGACGACGACCAGTTCGCTCCCGGCCGCCAGCACCTCGGCCGTCACCTGGGTGGCAGAACGGATGATCAGCGCGTGTGCCCCCTGGATCGCCTGCAGCAAATGGGACAGATCGAGTTGTACCACGACTTGGTGGCCGGCCGCGCGCAGCCGATCGAGGCCACCCTCGGCGATTTCTTCCGTGACGAGGATGCGTGCCATGCGTCCATCGTTACCGGCCCGGGCGCCCGATAGGAAGCCGATTGAACGTTCTGTTCACGTCCGCGCCGAGCGTGGCGCGGCGGATGACGGCTGTTTCGTACACTCCACCGATGCACTCGCGCCGCAACGAGATGGAGCAATGGTTCATCCATCGCGGCCTGCCCCACTTCATCGAGCCGTACGGCGCCGGGCCCGACGTGTGGAGCCGAGCAGCGCCGGTGTTGCTGGTCGCCTACGTTGCCGGCGGGCTGCACGGTCTCGATCTGGTGCACTGGTCACTCGCCCGCAACCTCGGCGCCGCTGCCGTCGTCGTCGCGTTGCTGCTCGCCACGTGGGTGCTCACCAATCGCCTCCGTCACCGGCCGGCGCTGTCGCGGCCACGTCAGCTCGGCGCGCCCGAGCTCGCCGCCTTCCTCGTCGGCCCGGCGCTGCCATCGATGGTGTTCGAACAGTGGGGCGATGCCGTACAGGCTCTGATCGAGGGCGCCGTCGTCCTGACGGTCATCTTCGTCGTCACCAGCTACGGCGTGATCCCGCTGATGGGTTGGGCGACATCGCAGACGTTCTCGCGGCTCGGGTCGGTGGGCCGCATGCTCACCCGCGCGCTGCCGCTGCTGCTGCTGTTCACGACCTTCCTGTTCATCAACGCGGAGGTGTGGCAGGTGGCCGGCACGCTGGACGGGCCCGTCTACGCGATCACCCTGGGCCTCTTCTTCCTGCTCGGGAGCGCGTTCGTGCTGTCACGCATCCCCGAATCCATCCGCTCGGTCAACGTCTTCGACGACTGGGGCGAGGTGGGCGAGCTCGTCGAGGGCACCCCGGCGGCCGGCCTCACTCTGCCCGCCGAGGGTGACCCGGCGGAGGTGCCGCTCTCGGCTCGCCAGCGGGTGAACATCGGGCTGGTCAGCGTGTTCAGCCAAGCCATCCTGATCACCTTCGTCGCGGTCATCCTCGCGCTGTTCTTCATGCTGTTCGGCATGCTCGCCATCCCCGAGGCCACTGCCGCGTCCTGGACACAACTGCCCGACGTGCACGTCTACGCCCATTGGCACGTCGGTGGGCGCACGCTCGTGCTCAGCGAACCCCTCGTGCGTGTGTCGGGGTTCCTGGGTGCCTTCAGCGGCATGTACTTCACGGTCGTGCTCGGTACCGACTCCACCTACCGTGGTGAGTTCGCGGAAGATGCAGGCCCCCAGATCCGCCAGGCGCTGGCCGTGCGGCTCGCCTACCGCCACACCGCCCGCACCGAGTAAGTTCCCCCGTCAACGTTCACCCGAGGAGCACTCCGACATGTCCCACCAGTTCCTTTCCGACGAGTGGATGGCCGCCGCCACTTCCATCCGCGAGCAGTACGCCGATCAGTCCACCAAGGTGACGACCAGCATTCGCATGAACCAGGTGATCACTGGTGTCCCGTTTGGCGACGGGACTGTCAACTTGTTCCTCGACACGTCGTCGGGCGATGTGGTCATGGCCACCGGCGCGCTCGACACGCCCGATCTGACGATGACCACTGACTGGGAGACGGCCCGCAAGATCTTCGTGGAGCAGGATCAGGCGGCCGGGATGCAGGCCTTCATGGCGGGCAAGATCAAGGTGCAGGGCGACATGATGAAGATGATGGCGATGCAGACCTCCATGCCCAACGACGAAATTGCCAAGCAGATCGCAACGGAGATCAAAGACATCACGAGTTGACCCTTCGGTCGGCGTTCAACTCGCACCAGTCGCTTGCGAATCGCCAGCTTCGGCGTTCAGGTTCCGCAATCGCACCTCAGCGCCAAAGCTGTTTGAGCGCGTCGGCCGGCCGGAAGGCCACGTCAGGGACGAGTGAGCGGGGCCAAGGCCACTGCCAATTCGTTCACCGTCCACTTCGAGTCGCGCTCCACGTGCGCGCCCCTCGCCCAACTCTCCACGAGGGTGACGCTGCCACCCTGCACGAGGAAGGTCTCGCCCGTGAACGCGCAAGCGGCCGAGGCCAGATAAGCGACGAGCGGCGAGATGTTGGCCGGATCCCAGGGGTCGAACGCCCCTTCCGTCGGCTTCATGATGTCCTCCAGGCCGGGCGTGGCGAGCGTGAGCCGGGTGCGGGCGCCGGGGGCGATCGTGTTGCTCCTCACGCCGTACCGCACCAGTTCCTTGGCGATGATCTGGCTGAACGTGGCGATGCCGGTCTTGGCCGCGCCGTAGTTGGCCTGGCCCGGGTTGGCGAACAGGCCCGAGGTGCTGGAGGTGTGCACGATGTTGCGTGGCTTGACGACACCGGCCTTGAACTGCTCGCGCCAATACGCGGCGGCCCAACGACTGGGCGCAAAGTGGCCCTTGAGGTGCACGCTGATGACGGCATCCCACTCTTCCTCGGTCATGTTCACGAGCACCCGATCACGAAGGATGCCGGCATTGTTGACCAGGATGTCGAGATCGCCGAACGTCTCGACGGCTTGGTTGATCATCCGCTGGGCGCCCTGCCAGTCGGCGACGTCGTCACCGTTCACCACCGCTTCCCCGCCGAGGGCTTCGATCTCCTTCACCACCTGTTGCGCGGGCGTCAGGTCAGCGCCGGTGCCGTCGTTGCTGCCACCGAGATCGTTGACGACCACCCGCGCGCCTTCGTTGGCGAAGTAGAGAGCGTGTTCGCGGCCGATGCCACGACCCGCACCGGTGATGATGGCAACGCGTCCGTCGAGAGAACCCATGACGTGAACCTCCTGAGCTCGATTGTCAGGGCTCCCCACGGGGCTCGCCCTCGTGTGTCGCCGTGACGATGCCGAACGTTAGTGATGCGGCACCGCGTGCGCAGAACCCGGCAGCGCCCGCTGGTGCTTCAGAGGGTGGTGGTGGTGGTCGTCGGGGTGGGCGCAAACGCGAGATCGACGGCAGTGCCGCGGACGAACTGCTGGCCGACCACGATCGGCGTGCCACTGACCGTTGCGCCCAGGAAAGCCTGCGTGGTGTCGCCGGTGACCGCACCGGCGGCGAAGCCGGCGGCTTGCAGCGCGGCCACGATGCCGTTGTGGTCGAGACCGGTGAGATCTGGGATGGCAATCAGATCGGGCCCCTTCGACACGGCGACCGTGACCGTCGAATCACGGGCCACGCCGGTGCCCGGCGCGACGTCCTGGCGCAGCACGGCGCCAACCGGCACCGCGCTGCTGAACTCGTCGGGTACCTGCGCGATGACGAGCCCGAGCGCCTGCAATGCAGCTGTTGCATCGGCGAGCGGCAGGGCCGTCAGGTCTGGCACCGTGCGCGGCGCCGGCCCCAGCGAGGCGACCACCTGCACGGTGGTGCCCTTGGTGACAGTGGCGCCGGCGGTCAGTGTGGGGGCCGCAGGAACCGACCACGAAACCACGACACCTAGTAGAGCGATCTCGTCGTAGGCCGGGTCGGCCTCGATGATCACCAGTCCGAGTTCGACGAGCTTGGCGGTCGCCTCAGGAAGGGTGAGGCCGACGAGCTCAGGCAATGCACGCGGCGCGGGACCGGTGCTGACGAAGATGTTGAGCTTGCTGCCGTCCTCCATCGTGGTGCCGGCGGCCGGCTCCGTGCGGATGACCACTCCGGCCGCCACCGTTTCGCTGGCCTCTTCGGTGATCATTCCCTTGAACGGGCCGATCTGGTTGAGGGCCTCACCCTGCCGCATGCCCCTCAGGTCGGGGACTTCGCTGGTGTCGGGACGCGTGTTGTACCACGCGAGGACCCCACCGCCCACCGCCATCACCACGAGCAGCGCGATGAACCAACGACGCCCACCACCGAGCGCCGGCGGGTGCTCGGGGAACTCGTCGGCGGGATCGAACTCGTCGTCGACCGATTGCTGTGGCAACACCTCGGTGTTGGCGGCAGGCGGCGGTGGCACCGGCTCGGCCGGTGTCTCGGGAATGGCCGGTGGCCCGGCTACGGGAGCGACACCGGGCGGCGGCAAAGGCACGGCAACGCCGGCAACCGGGGGAGGGAGCACCGGGTACGGGCCGACAACTGGAATCGCGGCGACGAAGGGGTCGGCATCTGTCGCTAGCGCCTCGCCGATTGGGGCCGGTGGTAGAGGGCGAGCGAGCGGGCCGGTGGGGTCGACGGGTTGATCGGCGCTGCCGAGATCGGGGGAGAACAGCGAGTTGGCGAGGATCGGGACTGGTGCCGGCCGGGGCATCTGCTCGGCCGATTGCACCAATGCTCGACCGAACCCGGCGGCGGTGTAGCGGTCGTCGACCGATGGCCGGCCTGCCCGCTCGAGTACGGCCGCCAGCTGACCGAAGTCGGCCGACACCGGCATCAGCCGGTCGACACGATTCGCAAGGGTGGCCACCGTCGACTCGCCCTCGAACGGCACACGGCCGGTGACCGCTTCGAGCAACGTGAGGCAGAGCGAATACACGTCGCTCTTCGGTTGCAGCGGGAGCCCCTGCGCTTCCTCCGGCGAGCTGTACTTGGCACGATCCATGCTGCGCGCGGTGATATCGCCGACAGTGTCGTGCAACACCTGCGCGAGGCCGACGTCGACCAGCCGCAATCGTCGGTCATCGCCGAAGACGAGGGTGGAGGGCCGCACGTCGGTGTGGATCAGGCCTTGGCGGTGCAGCGCGTCGAGAGCCTTGCATGCGTCGAGACCGACGACGAGAGCCTGTGAGGGCGAAAGCAGGCGACCTCGATCGAGTAAGTCGCGAAGGCTGCCGCCGATCAGGCGCTCGGTGGCCACGAAGAGCACATCGCGTTCGTTCCAGCGAGCGGTGCCCCAGTCGTGCAGCACGGCGATGTTGGGGTGGTGCATGGCAGCGGCGACGGGGAGGGCCGACTGGAAGAACCGCTGCAACTGCGGCACATCGCTGAGGTCGGGGTGAACGAGCTTGAGCACGACCGTGCGCTGCAGCTGCTCGTCGAACGCCTCGAACACCGCCGCTTCCAGGCTGCTGCCCAGCCGCGACCCGAGGCGGTAGCGCCCGGCGATCAATCGCGCCGAAGAGGGAACGTCGGTGTCCACCATGGCGATTCATGAACCTAGCTGCGTGGGGCCGCGACCACAGCGCGAGGGTGCGATTTCGGCCGCCGCCAGCAAGAATGGCGGTGTGCGAATCCACTTCCGACGTCCGCAGCTTCCGCTGCTGGTGGCCAGCCTCGTCATCGCCACCTGTCTTGTCGCAATCGGCATCGCCGTCTCGATGGCCGTCACCGGGACCGACCAACAGGGCCTGCCCGACGTCATCGAAGAGATCGATCCGACCCGCTCCGCCTCGCAGGTTCCCTCACAGACGCAGGTGTTCGTCGATCTCCGGGTGGGGTACACCGGGGTGCTCGTCGTCGACGGCTTGGAGCTGGAAACCATCGACCTCGACCAGGTGCGCGGCGGTGCCAAGCCCGGCCAACAGATCACGCTTCCGCCAACGACCATCTTCGAACCCGGGAACGCCACACTCACCTTCGATCCCTCGCCCGACTCCACGATCAGCGAATTCAGCCAGGGCGAGCACATCGTCAAGGTGATCTATTGGAAGGTCCTGGAGGGGCGCGGACGTGCAAGTTCGTACACGTGGAGCTTCACGGTCTTCTGACTGGAACGGCTCCGCCAATTGGCGTGCTAGACTACGCCACATGGCACTACATGTTGCTGCGGCCACCCCCCTCGGCGAGCACGACATTCGGCGAGGCTTGCCGGTCACCACCGTTGTGGCAGCGGCCGAGTCGCTGCAGGTACCTGTCGCACATGTCTTGCAATGGCTCAGCATCTCACCACGTACGTGGGTGCGCCGCAAGCAGCAAGGCGTGCTCGACATCCTGGAGGGCGATCGTGTTGCGCGACTGCATCGTCTCATCCGCCGCGCAACCAAAGTGCTGGGCGGCGCGACCGAGGGTCGGACATGGCTGACCACGCCGCAGCGGGCGCTGCAACGACGAACGCCGCTGGAAGCGGCAGCCACCGAGGTGGGTGCGGAGGCAGTGTTCCAGTTGCTCGGCCGCATCGAATTCGGCGTCTTCAGCTAGCCCCATGCGCGTCTGGCGATTGGTAGCCGGCCGGCACTCGGCGACGGCGATGAACGGCGAAGGTGCCGCTGCGTTCGGCGGGCGCTGGAACCCGCCCGGCAGGCGCATGGTCTACACGGCGGATTCGCTCGCGCTGGCCACCCTCGAACTGTCGGTTCACATCACCGGTGGCCGCGTGAAATACACCGCGCTGCAATTCGAGGTAGCCGACGACTTGATCGACGCACTGGAGGTCTCCGGGTTGAAGCGAGCGTGGGCGACGAGCGAGCCCACTACCCGCCGCGTCGGCGAGGCCTGGCTCGATTCCCGTCGATCCTTCGCGCTGAGCGTTCCGAGCGCACTCGTGGATTCACGCAGCGGAGAGCGAAACGTGCTGCTCAATCCCGTGCACGCGGCGGCGACGTCGTTGCGAGAGGTTCAACGACTGGAGGTCGTGATCGACGAGCGGCTCTGAGCGTCCACTCCGGCCACCGAAACGCCCCAACCATACTGGTCTTGCGATTTGTTCGAATTGAGCCTACGATGCCGTTCATGTCGACTACACCCCAACTCGATGAGCTGCTCACCATGCTCAACTCCGACACGCGCCTCGTCGACGCCGACGGCCACGAGATCGCGCTGGGCGAAGACGTCGCCGAAGCCTTCCAGGCAGCCATCGCCGAGATGCGCGTCCGCGACACCGACGAACTCACCACGCAGGAAGCAGCTCGACTGATCGGCGTCTCACGACCGACGCTGATCCGTCTGCTCGACACCGGCGCAGTCGCGTTCCGACGCACCAACGGCACCCATGGGCATCGCCGCATCTCACGGCGCGACGCACTGGCCTATCTGCGTGCCGACCTCGAACGCCGCCGCCGCGCACTTGACGAACTCGCAGCCGATGCCGAGGCATTCGGTTTCTTCGACAACTGATCGCCCCACCGATCACTCGAGCCAACCAATCAACCTCCGCCGATGAACGTCAGCCGCCCGGTCGCCGGATCACTCGTCCTGCTCGACGCAAACGTGCTGTACCCGATCAGCGTCTGCGACTTCATCCTCACCGCCAGCTCCCACCACCTCCTCGCCCGCCCAATCGTGAGCGCCGAAATCCTCGACGAAGCGGCACGCAACATCACCGCCGACCGACCCGACCTCGAACCAGCCAGAATCGAGCGCCGCTTCAACGCGGTGCGAGCAGCCACCGACGGCCACGACCAGCCAGTCACCCGCCGAGTCGCCGACACGTCGATCATCAACACCAAAGACCGCCACGTCCTGGCCGCCGCACTGCAGCACGACGTCGACTACATCGTCACCAACGACACCCCTCTTCGAGACGAGATCACCGTCTGGCTCACCCATCGCCCCCGCCGCCACAAGCTGATCGCCGCGATCTCCCCAGACCAGCTGACCGCAGCGCTCATCGGCGAGTCGCCCAGCGAAGTCGTCGCCGCGTTGAGCAACAGCCTTCCAGCGATCGCCTCCATCAACTTGCCGGAGTAAACCACGCGCGCCGGGCGCCACTCATCCCAGCGCCTTTCGACGGTTCAGTCGGGCGGGAGGGCGCCGGTGGCGAGCAGGTGTTCGAAACCTGCGAGGTCGAGGATCGGTACGCCGAGATCCTGGGCCCTGGTGAGCTTGCTCGCACCGGGTTCGGCGCCGACGACGACAGCGAACGTCTTGGCACTGACGCTGCCCGGGCTCTTGCCGCCGCGATCCTTGATGGCGGCTTCGGCGGATTCACGCGAGTAGCCCTCCACCGTGCCGGTGACGACCAC
>JANONE010000528.1:0-2375 GCA_031420675.1 Ilumatobacteraceae bacterium
TCACGCGTGAGGATCCGAACCCACGCTTCGTCTCGCAGGTGAGCTCGTCGATCTCGTCGGCGACATCGAACGGCAGGGTCACGAAGTGCCACGACCCACCGCTGTGGATCCACAACGTCGCATCGAAGACGTACGCGCTCATGCGACCGGGTTGACGGCTTCCATCACGGCTCGATGGAACGCGGTAATGCCCATCACGAGGTGCTCGTCGGGTGTGTCTTCCTCTTTGGTGTGGGAGAGGCCGGCGATCGACGAGGTGAACACCATCGCGGTGGGGACCACGCGGGCCATCTCGGAGGCGTCGTGCAGCGCACCGCTGGGCAACGCGAAATCGTGACCTTCGACTGCCTTGACCGCACGCCGGACAGAATCCACCAAGGTCGCGTCGAAGAGCATCGGCGGGATGCGGAAGATGTGCTCCAGCTCGACCGTGCAACCCTCTGCCTCCGCAGCCGACCGGGCTGCCACCTTGGCATCGGCGAACATCGCGGCGAGTGCATCGGCGTCGATGTGGCGCATGTCCATCGTGCACACGGTTTCGCCCGGCACGGCCGTGACCACACCCGGCTTGCACGACACGCTGCCCACCGTTGTCACGCCGTTGTGGCGCTTGCCGATCTCGGCGAGCTCCAGTGCGAAGCGGCTCATCGCGCGCAGTGAGTCGCGCCGCATGTTCATCGGCATCGTGCCCGCGTGCGCCGCCTGGCCGCTGAAGATCAGGCGCTCGCGTTCGATGCCCACCGTGCCGGTGACGGTGCCGATGCCGAGGCCCTCGTGCTCCAGCACGGGACCCTGTTCGATGTGCAGCTCCAGGTAGGCGACCACGTGCTCCAGCCGAGTGCGGGCGCCCTCCATCGCGTCGAGCACGACGCCGTGTTCGGCCACCACTTCCGGCAGGGCGTTGCCCCAACGATCCTTCAGCTCGCGAAGGATGTCGAGATCGAGCGTGCCCACCACCGCTGCCGAGCCGAACAGGCTGCGGCTGAAGCGCGCGCCCTCCTCGTCGGCCCAATCGACGAGCGCGAACGAACGCTGCGGCGGTGTGGGCGAGGCGGCCAACGAGCGCAGCACCTCCAACCCACCCATCACACCGAGCGCCCCGTCCAGCCAACCGCCGGACGGTACCGAATCGAGGTGCGAGCCGACGACGACTGTGTCGGCGGACTGGCCTTTCAGATAGGCCCACAGGTTGCCCGCTTCGTCCTGCTCCACCTCGACGGGAAGCGTGGACAGCTCCTCGCGAAACATCGCCCGTGCCTCGGCCCACTCCGGTGTCCAGCAGAGCCGCCGGGAACCCGCAGGCCCGCCGGTGCGGTTGGCCAACTCGCGCAGGTTGCGAATGGCGCGGTGGGCATCGAAGTCGGTGGCAGTCTCAGCATCGGTCACGTCCTCGACGTTAGTGGACCGTCATCGAGCCACGGCCTGCGCCCAGGACGGCATTGCCACGGCGCGGGCCAACGAAATCCAGTCCGTGTACTTCGGGCCTCACGGAACGCACACCTGCTCAGCTATGTACGGTGGAGGTCGGATTGGCGCGCGAGTACTCGTTCTCTATGCGGGCTTGTCATGCGTGAGATCAGGGGGCAGCATTGTCTCCGCGCACTATCAGTCCCTGCGGTACACGACGCGATCTGGAACTGAGCGAACGGGATGACGATCTTCGACGACTTGCGAGCGAGCCACGAGATCCAGCGCTCGCTTGCTCGCACGATGACCCATGCGCGGGTTTCCGCCGACAACCGCCGCGCCGCGTTTCTCGCGCTGGCCCAGGAACTCGACGCGCACGCTACAGCCGAGGAGCGCCACTTCTACGTACCGTTGCTCCTGGATGATGCCGGCCTCTCCGTCAGTCGCCACGCATTGGCGGATCATCACAAGGCCGAGAAACTCGTCGAGCAGATACGTGGGGTGGATCCCGCTACCGATCGGTTCGGTGAGCTCGCCAAGCAACTCTCCGCAGAGGTGCGTGATCACCTGGACGAGGAAGAGCATGGGACCTTCCAGCTGGCGGGGAAGCTGCTGTCCAAAACCCGACAGAAGCAACTCGCCCGCGAATACCGTGCCGAGTACGGCAAGCTCGGCGGCCCGCACGCAATGTGAAGAGGCCCTCAGCGTTCTCAGTAGCTGGCAAGCTTTGCCTGTGCGAGCTTCCGACTTCGAGCGCATTACGGCGTTCGATCACCGCTTCGCCCGGGTGCAGGCCACCGACGTCGTCGACCTGCCATGGGGCTTCGTCGTGCTGCACCAAGAGTTCCCGCTCTCGCAGTATCACAACCGGATCGCTGTCACGTCGGCCGCGCCTTCGGCGGCGGATGTACTCGCGACGGCCGAGGTGATGCTGGGCGGAGCGGGCCTGCGGCACCGGTACGCGTCCG
>JANONE010000529.1:0-2786 GCA_031420675.1 Ilumatobacteraceae bacterium
TGGCCGTCCACCAACACGCTGGTGCTCGACGGCGCCCGCAACGCCGTGTGCAGCACTGCGCGCTGCTCGGTGGTGTTGATCTTGTCGCCGGCGAACATCGCCTCGCGTCGCTGCGCCACCCCTGCGGCCTCGGCGACGGCCAGCAGCGCAGCCACCACGCCGTCGTCGATGAGGTTCTTCGAGTAATCGATTCGCAGATCGCCGGCTGTGATCACGTAGCGCTCGGCGCGGCCAGGATCGGTGGCGAACAGGTGGCGCAGGTGCGCCGGCTGCTGGGTCGCCTGCAGCGCGGCCCATTCGGGGGTGGTGGTGATGTCCATCGCCGCCCGACGCTACCCAGATGCGGCGGGCATCTGTGCCGCAGCGGCGGTGTCGATCACAACGACGGTGTTGCTGCGCCGCACCCGCTGGATGGGGAGCGCCCGGTCCTCGAGGAGCCAGCGACGCATCGGTTCGGCCTTGGCTGCGCCCGACGTCAGTACCAGCCTGTGACGAGCGGCGTTCACCACCGGTGGCGTCAGCGTCATCCGCACGAAACCGTTGTAGGCACCACAGATTGCCACCGGATCGACGACGTCGATCACGGCATCGCCGGGCGGCCAGGAAGCCGTGTGGCCATCGTCGCCCATGCCGAGGTGCACCACGTCGAAACGTTCCGGGAGGCCTGCCGCATATCGCCGCATCGCCGATGACAGATGATGAGCCGTCACCGGCATCAGGCGCACCTGCGCGCGCCGTAGTGGAAGCGCGCCGAGCAGCCCTGCGTTGCGAGCGGGGTCGCCGTCGGCGGCCAGCCGCTCGTCGACCTGCCACACCACGACCTGCGCCCACGGCACGTCGCGTTGCGCTAGATCGGCGAACATCGGCACCGGCGTGCTGCCACCGCTGACGGCGAGCGAGGCCGCGCCGCGGCGTCGGACTGCATTGCGCAACTGCCGGGCCATCCATTCAGCAGCGACGATGGCAGCCGTCTGGGCATCGGGCGCGACATGGATGTGCATGCGCACGAGCCTGCCAGATCAGAGGCGCTGCAGGAACGACACCACCGGACCGGTGAAGGCATCGTTGCGATCGCCGGCCACCATGTGGTGAGCGTCGCGCACATCCACGTACTCGGCGTGGGGGACGATCTGCAGGAACTCGTGAGCCGTTTCCTCGCTGACCACGTCGCTCATCCGGCCACGCACCAGCAGCACCGGAAGCGTGAGGCGCCGCGCGTGCTCGATGAAGATGTCGACGTGTGTGCTAGTGCGCGGGCGGCGGTCCTCACCCATGAACGCCGGGTCCCAGTGCCAGCGGTAGCGGCCGTCGCCGCCGAGGCGCAGGTTGCGCGCGAGGCCGTCGGTGTTGGTGGGGCGCGGACGGTGCGGCATGTACTCGGCCACCGCCTCGGCTGCTTCGTCCAGCGAGGCGAAGCCTTCCGGACGGCCGGTCATGAAGTCGACGATGCGCTGGATGCCCGCCGCTTCCGACCGATGCGCGATGTCGACGAGGACGAGCGCCCTCGACGCCGGCGGCAGCCCTTCTTCGGCACGGGTACCTTCCATCCACATGCCGGTGATGCCGCCCATCGACGCCCCTACCAGCACCGGCTGGTGCAACGCCAGGCACCACGCCTCGGCGTCGGCACGCATGACCGCCATGCTGTAGTCACCGGTCGGGTCCCAGTCGCTCTCGCCGTGACCGCGCAGGTCGGCGCTGACCGCGTAGAAGCCTTCCTTCGCGAGGGCCGCCGCTGTGCCACCCCACGAATGGCGCGTCTGGCCGCCGCCGTGGAGCAACAGCACCGCCGGTGCCCAAGGGTCGCCAAAGGCGTCGGCCACCAGCCGTACACCGTTAGCACCGCTGCAATGGACGCGTGTCTTCACAACCCATGGGTAGCACAGGCACCTGCCGGCACGCCGTGTCGGGCGAACGGTCAGCAGCACGCCCGTCTGCCATCAGTGCCTCCGTCTCCCCTACTGTGGGAAGTGATGACCACGCTCTCCCGCAGCGGACTCGACGCACTCGAGCACCGCATCCAACACGAGGTCGACACCGGCAACATCACCGCCGCTCAGGTGGCCATCGGCATCGACGGCGAGGTCGCACACTTCCAGTCGTTCGGTACGGCGGCGGCCACCGATCGGTTCATCATCTTCTCCGCTACCAAGGCGCTGGTGGCCATGGCGCTGCTGCCCCACTTCGCCGACGGCACCCTCGATCTCACCAGGCCGGTGGCGCACTACCTGCCCGAGTTCGGCCACCACGGCAAGGACGAGGTGACAGTGCTCCAGCTGCTCACGATGCAGGGCGGCTTCCCGCAAGCACCCATCGGCCCCGCCCACTGGGGCACCAGCGAGGGCCGCCGCACCCAGTTCGCGGAGTGGTCGCTGGAATGGCCGGCCGGCTCCAAGACCGAGTACCACCCTGTGTCGGCGCACTGGGTGATCGCCGAACTGCTGGAGGCGCTGAACCACCGCTGCTTCCTCGATGTCGTGCACGAACGGGTCATGCAACCGGCCGGGGTCGGGCGCATCCTCGGTCCGGAGGCCGTGGGGGACATCACCGTCCGGGCCATCGGCGAGTACCCCACCGACCTGGCTGCCCTCGCCGCCACGTATGGCCGCGCCGACCTTGTGCCCGTGGCCTCGATCGGGCCACAAGCACTGCTGTCGATGAACGACCCACGGGCTCAGGCCGTCGGTGTACCGGGTGGCGGCGCCATCGCCACCGCGGCCGACATCGCCTCCATCTACCAACACTTCCTCCACAACCGCAACGGCGCCCTGCCCAACGACTGGCTG
>JANONE010000530.1:0-4608 GCA_031420675.1 Ilumatobacteraceae bacterium
ATGGCACCCGTTTCCAGGTTTTGGCGCCCGTCGTGCGTGGCCGCAAGGGCGAGTACAGCACGCTGCTCGACGACCTCGCCGGCCAGGGCTATGTGCGCGCTCGAATCGATGGCGAGGTCGTTGACATCGCCGAGTTCCTCAAGCGCGACGAGAAGTTGGCGCGTTACGAGCAGCACCGCATCGAGATCATCGTCGATCGTCTGGTGCGCCGCGATGGTATCGAACGGCGGCTCACCGACTCGCTCGAAACGGCGCTGAAGCTGGCCGACGGTGTTGCCGAGATCGAGTTGTTCGCCGCCAAGGACGCGGCCGGCGGCGATGCTGTGGAAGGCGAGACGCTCACCTTCAGCCAGCACCTGGCCTGCCCGAAGTGTGGCACCAGCTACGACGAGCCGGCTCCACGAAACTTCTCGTTCAACTCGCCCTACGGCGCGTGCGAGGCGTGCGATGGCTTGGGCACCACCTTCGAGGTCGACCCCGAACTGCTGATCCCCGATCACGATCTGTCGATCAATGGCGGGGCCATCGCTCCCTGGCGGACCAGCAGCACTCAGTACTTCACCCGCATGCTCGAGGCCGTCGCCGAGAGCTACGGCATCGACCTCGAGGCGCCGTACGGCTCCCTCAACGCGGAGCAGATAAAGGTCATCCTTCACGGCGTCGAGGGAAACCTGAAGGTCAAGTACAAGAACCGCTATGGGCGCACCCGCGAGTATTCCACCGCCTATGAGGGCGTAGTGCCGTGGCTCAACCGCCGGCGCGCGGGTGCCGAGAGCGACTGGGCTCGCGAGCAGTACGAGGGCTACATGCGCGCGGTGCCGTGCCCGAAGTGCAACGGCGCGCGGCTGAAGCCGTCCACGCTGGCGGTCACCATCAACGACAAGAACATCTCCGAGATCTGCGAAATGGCGATCGGCGATTCGGCCGACTTCCTGGCCGCGCTCGAGCTCAGCGAGCGCGACCGCATGATCGCCGAGCGCGTCACCAAGGAGATCAACGCGCGGCTGGGGTTCCTGCTCGATGTCGGGCTCGACTACCTCTCGCTGTCGCGCAGCGCGGGCACGTTGGCCGGCGGCGAAGCACAGCGCATTCGGCTCGCCAGCCAGATCGGAAGTGGCCTGGTCGGCACGCTGTACGTGCTCGACGAACCCTCCGTGGGGTTGCACCAACGCGACAACCGCCGCCTCATCGACACCCTGCTCCGCCTGCGCGACCTGGGCAACACCGTGCTGGTGGTCGAGCACGACGAGGACACCATCCGCGAGGCCGACTGGATCGTCGACATCGGTCCCGGTGCCGGCGAGCACGGCGGCGCGGTGGTGTACAGCGGCCCGGTGCAGGGCATCCTCAAGTCCAAGGAATCCATCACCGGCCAGTACCTCAGCCGGCGGCGCAGCATTCCCGTGCCGCAGCAGCGGCGTTCACCCGGGCTCGATTGGCTCGAGATCGTGGGTGCCAAGGAGCACAACCTGCGCGACCTGGATGTGCGCATCCCGCTCGGGTGCTTCGTGGTGGTCACCGGCGTCAGCGGCAGCGGCAAGAGCACCCTGGTGCGCGACATCCTGCTGCCGGTGATGATGCAGCGGATCTACAAGTCGAAGACCGCCGCTGGTCGCCACAAGAGCATCAAGGGCATCGAGCAACTCGACAAGGTCATCGACATGGACCAATCGCCCATCGGTCGCACGCCGCGCAGCAACCCGGCCACGTACACCGGCGTTTTCGACAACGTCCGCAAGCTGTTTGCCACCACCGCCGAGGCCAAGGTTCGCGGTTACCTGCCCGGTCGGTTCAGCTTCAACGTCGCCGGCGGCCGCTGCGAGGCGTGCTCCGGCGACGGCACGATCAAGATCGAGATGCACTTCCTGCCCGACGTGTACGTCCCGTGCGAGGTGTGCAAGGGCGCTCGCTACAACCGCGACACGCTCGACATCCAGTTCAAGGGCAAGAACATCGCCGAGGTGCTCGACATGCCCGTGGCCGAGGCCGTCGACTTCTTCGCCAACCAACCGGCGATCCATCGCTACATGCGGACGCTGATGGATGTCGGCCTCGGATACGTACGGCTCGGCCAGCCGGCACCCACCCTCTCCGGCGGCGAGGCCCAGCGGGTGAAGCTGTCCGCCGAGCTTGCCAAACGCAACACCGGCCACACCATCTACCTGCTCGACGAACCCACTACCGGCCTGCACTTCGAAGACGTCCGCCGCCTGCTCGCGGTGCTGTCGCGCCTGGTCGATCAGGGCAACACGGTGCTCGTCATCGAGCACAACCTCGATGTCATCAAGACTGCCGACTGGATCATCGACCTCGGCCCCGAAGGCGGCAGCGGTGGGGGGCTGGTGGTGGCCGAAGGTAGCCCAGAGGATGTCTCAAAGGTAGACGGTAGCCACACCGGAAGGTTCCTCAAACCACTGCTCGACGGTTGATCGCAGTCGCCTCGACTGCTACCATCCCGGTCATGACGATGAAGACCGCGCTCAACATCGACAAGGAAAAGGTCCTCCGCGCGGCGGCGGTCCTGGGTACCAAGGGCACCACCGCAACGATTGACGCTGCGCTCAGCGAGATCATCGCCCGCGACGCTCGCGCCAAGCTCGTCGAGTACATGGGGTCGCTCCCGGAAGAAGATCTCGCCTGGATCGAGAAGTGCTGGGACGAGCGCTGAGGTGGCGACCCATCTCCTCGACAAGTCGGCGTGGTCGCGCCTCGTTCGGCTACGTCTCGAACCGTGGTTCTCGGCGCTGGATCGGGGTGCTCTGGCCCTGACCGGAGTCGGTCTGTTGGAGGTGTTGTACAGCGCTCCCAACCCAGCCGGCTACGCAGTGCTGCGTCGCGAACTTCTCGGGATGCCGCGGGTTGCGATTACCGAGTCGATCATCGACCGTGCCATCGATGTGCAGGGCGAGATGGTCTCGCGCGGGACGCACCGGGCACCGTCGCCGGCCGACTTCATCCTTGCGGCGTGCGCCGAGATGAACGGACTCACCGTGCTGCACTACGACAAGGACTTCGACCTCATCGCGCAAGTCACGGGCCAGCCGATGGAGTGGGTCACGCCTGCCGGGTCCGTGTCGTGACAACGACCGAGGTGGCAGACCATTCGGTGCTACAGCGGCGCACGCTGATCACGCTCCGGCTGGCGCAAGTGCCAGGGCAGGCGGCCATCGCCGGCGTCGTCGCCGTTGGCGCCCTGCTCGCGAAAGACCTGCTCCACGGCGAGGACCGGTTCGCCGGTTCGGGTGCTGCGGCGTTCACACTCGGTGCGGCGTTCCTGGCGGTGCCGCTCTCGGCCTTCATGCGTCGTAATGGGCGTCGTCCGGGCCTCATGTTCGCGTTCGGTCTCGGCTCCGTCGGCGCGGTCATCGCCGGCGTCGGCGGGCAACTGCGCTCGTTCCCGATCTTCCTGTTGGGCATGATGTGTTTCGGCGGCGCTCAGGCCGCCACGCTCCAGGGCCGTTACGTGGCAGCCGACCTTGCGCCCGAGCACGATCGGGCGCGGGCCATCGCCAGCGTGGTGGTGGTGGGCACGCTCGGCGCCGTCTTCGGCCCGGTGCTGACACCGTGGGAGAAGCGGGTGGGCAAGGCGGTCGGCCTCGATCAGTTCGTCGGCCCGTTCTTCTTCGCCGCGTTGTTGTTGTTGGTGGCGCTGGCAGTGATCGCCCGCCGGCTGCGCCCAGACCCGTTGGCGGTGAACGGCCAGCTCGACCCGCACGCCGAGCGAGTGCGGCCACTGCGCCAGGTGCGCCTGTCGGTGGCGGTGATCATCGAGACCCCGTTGGCGACGCTGGGACTGACGGCCATGGTCGTGTCGCAAACGGCGATGGTGGCAGTGATGACCATGACCCCGTCACACATGAACGACCACGACCAGGCCGATTTGTCTGCCTACGTCATCGCGCTGCACATCGCCGGGATGTATGCATTTGCACCGTTCGTAGGCCGGTTCGTGACGCGCGTCGGCCAGGTGCGCGCGGTCATGGTCGGTTCGGTGGCACTCGGTCTGGGCACGGTGGTGTCGGTGGTAGCCGGCTACGTGCCATCGCTGATCTTTGTCGGCCTGTTCCTGCTGGGCGTCGGCTGGAACATCGGCCTCATCGCGGGCATCAGCATCCTCACGGGTGCGGTGCCGGCCAACAGTCGTGTCGAGGTGCAGGGCACCGCCGACTTGACGATGAGCTTCTGTGGGGGACTGGCTGCCTTCGCATCCGGGTTCGTCAAGCAGGCCTGGGGCTTCCACATGCTCGCCAATGCGGCGACGTTCCTGGCCGGTCTGCTGCTGGTGGTCTCGTACAGCAACTCGCGCTTGGTCAGCGGCCGCGCAGCTTCTTGCTCAACTCGTTGAGCCGGGTCTTCTCGTTGCGTGAGAGCGAGTCGATGCCGTGGGCACTGATCTTGTCGAGGAGGCCATCCACCTCCATCTGGTCGGCGACGGTGTGTGCCGGCTCCAATGCGGCCCACGGGCCGGTCACCACGGTGGGGCTCTGCACGCCGCGCCGGCGCGGCGCTCTCGCCACGTTCTTGCGCCCACCGAAGCGCGGGATGAACTGGAGGTCGTCCAGCATGCCGTACTGGCGCGCCGCGATCGTGCCGACGATGATCGCGCCG
>JANONE010000531.1:0-2160 GCA_031420675.1 Ilumatobacteraceae bacterium
ATCGGCCAATACCGAAGGCCTGACGACGCACGAGTCGCTGACGCGGTTTGGCCTGCGCAGTTCAGGAGCCGCCACCAACACGGCCGTGGCGTTGATCGACACCGGCATCCTGGAGAAGGCGCCGACGGCCACGGGCTATACATACGACAACCCTTTTTTCCGACGCTGGGTTGCGGTGCAGACGCTCGGTGACCTCGGACTGCCGACGCCGCCAATCGGGCCGGTGAAGATGCGTTGATCCCGGCGAGCCGCCGTGTCTGGGTGGCTCTGCCGGATCCCTGATCTGTGTCGAATCCGTGGCTGTGATCTGTGTCGAATCCGTGGCTGTGATCTGTATTATCTGTGGCCACACGACGAATTGCCCGCTGCGTCGGTGGCGCACACGCGATAGGTTGCCGCGCGATCGATGTTCGCCGGCCACTCCGCGCGCCAGAGGTACTCGCCGTACCATCGCATGGCCACTTCACGCACCCCAGCCGGCATCGTCCACTCCACGACCACCCTCTTCCACTCGGTGGCCAGGCTCGGACTCTTGCGATCGTGCACGCGGGCGTGCACCGTCGCGCGACCGGCCATGTCCTTCATGCCCACCATGGTCACCGACGGCGCCGCCGTGTCGGGCGCGAGGCCGCGGCCGAGGAACACGCGCTCGTCCACCGCCTTTGGGTGCTCGCCTTGCGCCTGCACCACGTCGATGCGGCCGTCGCCGTCGAGGTCCGCGAGCGCAATACCGAGCGTGCCCGGCGTGGGCTCGCCATCAAACACCTCGAGCGCGACCGAAAGGTGCCCCTTGCCGTCGTTGATCAGCAGGCGATCGGGTCCACTGAGCGACCCCACCACGAAGTCGGCGTCGCCGTCGGAGTCGTAGTCGAGAAACGCGACCATGTTGTCGTCTTCGCCGACGTTGGCGGCGAGCGGCCACCAGGCATCGGTGACATCGCGAAAGCGGCCCTTGCCGTCGTTGCAGAAGACGTGCTCGCGGCGGCTGGAACTGTTGCCACCAACAATCTCCCCGTCGTTCATGGTCACCAGGTCGAGCCAGCCGTCGCCATCGAGATCCATCGGCTCAAACTCGTAGTTGTTCGTGTACGGCGGCATGCCGCGCGAATCGTCCGTAAAGGCGCCCGCGCCATCGTTGCGGAACAGGTGGCTGCCGGGGCAGCTTGCACGACACCAACGCGTCGAGGTCCGCGTCGTTGTCGACGTCGGCCAATTCCAGATCCCAGGAGAAGCGCACGCGGATGTCGGGCATGCGAGCAGCGGTGGCATCCGTGAAGCGGCCGGCGCCATCGTTCAGCCACAGGCGGGTGCGCCCGCCATCGTTGGTCATGTTGTTCCCGGGTCCCCAATCCGCGAGCAATAGGTCGAGGTCGCCGTCGCCGTCCACGTCACCGAGTTCGATGTCGCCTACGCTCAACGGCATCACCGGCAAATTCGTCTTCGTGGCCTCGGTGAAGCGACCCTCCCCGGTGCCAAGGAACAGCCGGCTCTGGGTCTGGTAGGTGGTGCCGACGATGATGTCGACGAAGCCGTCGGCATTGATGTCACGCGCTTTGATCACGCGCGCAAGGTCAGGCGTGTCACCCAGCACCTGGCCGGTGGCCTCGGTGAAGCGAACGCCGGGGCCAGTGTTCATGAACACCTGGTTCGGTTCCGGGGTGCCGGGCGTGGAGTAGTCACCACCGTTGGCAAACAACAAGTCGGGGCGCCCATCGCCGTCGAGATCGGCGATCTCCACCTTGTTGGTCCAGTACTTGGTCGGGCCAATGGCGGTCGCGGTGACGTCCACCCACAGCGGCCGTACCGGCGCCGGCGTCTGTGCCAGAACGCTCGCGGCAGCGACAAGGAGGGCGAGCCGCATGCGGCTATTTCGATCCCGAGGTGAGCTTGAAGTCGACGGTCGCCAGCGTCTTCTCCCACGCCATCGACAAGGTGGCACTGGTCTCGCTGACGTTGGTGAACCAGACCGTGAACTGCTCGGTCGATGCATCCCCGGCGCGCACCGTCATCGGCGCACGAAGGACATCAAACTTCGGGTCGTAGTTGGTGGCGCCCGACAGCCGTACCTTGTCGTTCGGGTCGAATTTTTCCTGAACCGGCTGCGTGCTCATCACCAGCGTCCAGTTACCCGGCTTCAGTTCGACAAACACGTTATAGACC
>JANONE010000532.1:0-1707 GCA_031420675.1 Ilumatobacteraceae bacterium
GGTTGACCGGGTGCGCGGGGTTGCCCTGGATGTAGCGGATCTTGCCGTCGGTGAGCCACACCTTGATGCCGCAGCGGCACGCGCACATGTAGCAGGTCGTGGTCTTGACCTCGTCGCCTGGCGAGGGGGAGTAATCGATGACCGGTTCGTTCGGGGCGTGCGTCGGCATGGCGCCATTGTGCCTGCGCCGTGCCAGGGGCACAGCGGTCAGGGCCGGCAGTGCCTGCGCTGGTAATCGAGGTCCTGCTGCACGGCCTGCGCGACACCGCCGGCCACGAGCCCGACGATCCTTCCGCGGATCAGCGCGCAATTGTCGGTGGCGTAGCCGGCACCGCCCAACAGTTGGCCCACCATCGCCACCGCGTCGGCCAGCGCAAGCGGGCGCGCCAACCGGAAACGGCTGCCGGGCTGCTGGGCCAGTGCCACCGGACGGTTCGCGAATGGGTCGGCCGGCACGGTCTCGGCCGGATGCTGCTGCGCCCAGCGCCGCGCCTGCTGCAGGTACACGGCGGTCATCGGCCGGGTGGACATGATTTCCAATGCAGGATCGGGGGTTGCCGCTTCAACCCGCGCAACGGCGGGCAACGGGCGATCGAACGCGCGCGATGCGGGGGCTGTGGTTGCCTGGCGTCGAGTCGGCGCGATCACGCTGGGCCGGCGTGGTGTCGCCGTAATGAACACCACCTGCAGCGACGCGGCGTGCTCCACCTTCATGTGCTGGGGCGAGAGCAGTGCCTGCAGCGCCCACGCGATCAACCCGTTCACCACCAGTGCCGCCGTCGCGGCAACCATGCGATCGCGCCCCGACCTCCCTGTCTTTCGCATGCCTCTCAACCGGTGCTGCCGTATGTAAGCCAGCGCGGAGTTTGAACGGACGAGGTTAAGAAAGGGTTACTGAAGCGTGGGGGGATCCTTCAAACGCAAGCAGCAATGCCCAAACCGCACCCTGCTAAGTACGGGAACCGGCGCCTCACTTCGGCGCGTCAACCCGAATCGTCGTGTCATTGAAGCGCGAGTAGCGGATCGTGCTGGTGACTGGCTGCTCGTGCTCGCTGTCGCTGCTGACGATCTGTAACGGATAGCCGTCGCGGCCGATCCACAGCGTCAGCGTGCTGGGTTGCGGCTTGCTGTGATCGACCCGATATTTCCGGGTCGGCACGTCTCCGATCGCCTCTTCACCCAGCGCGGTCACGCTCATGCCGGCGGCGTTCTCGGCCAGCCCCGCCGGGTCGCGCCACTGCGACAGCGTGCCCTTGGGCATCGGGATTTGCACGATTTTGCCCGCGCCGTTGCCGGGCACGCTCACATACAGGATGTCGCCGATGATGTATTGATCGTCCATGCTGACCATGCGCATGCGATAACGACCCGGCGCAACGAAGTCGACCTGACGGCTCATCGGCCGGGCGCCCTCCACGGTCAAGCTGGCGTGGAAACTGCGCGCGGCGAGAAATTTGTCGATCGCCGCGTTCACCTCTTCGCTCGGCCCCGCCCACGAGACTGTCGCCAGCGCTGCGCCCAGCCATACGCCATATTGCAAGATCCGCTTCATACCGTCCAGCCGGTGTGCAAGTCAGTGGTGGCGGCCATGGCGCCGCCGATGCCATGCTTAACGCGGTAATCCCCCACGACCAGCCAGCCCCGCGAGTGGCGAGACGCCGACCCATGGAACGCATCGAACGAATTCATGCCTTGCACCGCATTCTT
>JANONE010000533.1:0-1618 GCA_031420675.1 Ilumatobacteraceae bacterium
CCTTTTCCAGATAGGGGCCGCCGCTAACCTCAATGGTTACGCCGGAACCGAGGTGTGCGCTGACGGCGGCGTTGATTGAGGTGTAGTTGCAACCAGACGGGCAGACCGTGTATGTCGCCCCATACGCGTGGGGATGGCCCCGCGGAGCTGCACCCCGTTTCTTGGACACCGTCGACCACCGGAATGTGTGATCAGCGCCTGGGCCTGAGCCTCCTGATGAACTCCATCGGGGTCTGATTCCCGAGCGCCGAGTGCCGCCGCCGATGATTGTAGTACGTGATCCGCTGTCCCACGATTCGGACGAGTTCGGCGAGGTTCGCCGCGTCGAGCAACAGCGACCGGTTCTCGTCCTTGAACCGGCTGTGGAACGACTCCATCTCCGTGTTCCCGCGACAGCCATCGAGCGTGTAGGAGAGCCGCGCGTGGTCTTTGAGCAGCAACTGCCCGGTCCAGCCGTAGCCGGTGTACACGGGGTCCTGGTCGTGATGCACGATCAGCCCCTCGATCGGCCAGCCGTGTCGGCGCAGCCAGCGCCTCGCGGTCGCCCAGGCACGCAGGGCGACCTCCGTGTCGCCGTGTACCCCGATGGCCCAGCCCGGGACGACCTTGCTGGTGTGGTCGACGAGCGCCATCAACTCCGCCTTGCCGGTGGCGTACACGAGTTCGGTGAAGTCGGTGTGCAGGACCTCCAGAGGCCCGACCTCGTCGAGTTGTGCCAGCAGGTTCACGCGCCCACCCGACTCGATCAGCAGCTGGCGCAACGCGCTGGGACGCGGCACGTGCGTGTGGCGCAACAGCGACAGCTCCCAGTGCTGGTGCAGCCGCTGCACAACCTTGTGGTTCACCGGCTGCCCCAGGCGGGCCTCGATCTCGGTCGTCACCCGGCGATAGCCATACTCGGGATGCGCCCGGGCGATGGCTTCGAGTGGCCGGCGCAGCGCCGCGTGGCGCGCCGCGTACGAGACTCGCTGCGCCTGGTAGTACCAGGTCGACCGCGGCAGCCCCAGCACCGCCAGCGCCGGCGCCAGCCCGAACTCGTCCTGGACCTGCCGCACGAGCTCCACCTTGGCCTCCACGCTCAATCGCTCCGGCCCAAGAAGTTTTTTAAAAGGGCGATCTCGACTTCCTTCTTGCCCAGCAGCTGCTCGAGCTCGGCGACGTGCTTCTCACCGTTGCGGGCGACCTCGGCGCGTTCGAACAGCGCCGGGCCCCGCTCGAGAAACCAGTGCTTCCAGATCCCGACCGAGTTGGCGTGCACCCCGTAGGCCTTGGCGATCTGGCCCGGCGTACGCCCGCCCTTCAGGGCTTCCAGCACGACCTGAAACTTCAGCTTCGGTGTGTACCGCCGCGTCGTCTTCGGCATGACCTCGACCTCCCGTGTGGCGAACACCGCGAGGATGCTCGCCGGTTCCCCGGTGGTCAACGCCACAACGACGTCATGTCCAACTTTTGGGGGTCAGCACCGGTGATAAACTCGCGATCCTCAAGGAGGAGCGTTCATGACCGAGGTCTGCGGGAAGCGCACCGGCGAGGTGGTGTCCTGGTTCCATAAGGATCCGGCCCGCTCGAATCGGCACTGTCTCTACTGCGCCGCGCCGGTCGGCGCTGCGCCTGACGC
>JANONE010000534.1:0-1512 GCA_031420675.1 Ilumatobacteraceae bacterium
CGCGCGACCGATGGGATCGGCGACCGACACCATCCGGCCGTCCCGCAGGAGGATGTCGACTGCATCCCACGCGCCGATGTAGACGAGAACCACATCGATCTGCTCGGGCGACGCCACCCGCTCGGGGATCGATCGCCATTCATCGAGGCAACCGGCGATCGACAACTGCTCCGGCTCGCCCTGGTCGTTGGTGAACACATGGAGCCGACCGTCGTCCCCGGCCGACAGGCCGCATCCGGGGAATGCAGCGCTGCCGGCGACGATCTCATGTGGATGCGCAGTGGCGTAGGAAAGGAGTGTGCCGGCGAGGTGCAACGCCGTGCTGTCGCCCGCCACGAGCACCCGCACGGGCCCGGTGGGCAGCGTGGTGGCCGTCGTCGAGCCGGGCACCGCGCCGCCACTGGTGGTGGGCGCCGATGATTCGGAATCTGTCGGGCCCGTGGCCGGCGCACTGGTCGCCGGAGGTGGTGTGACCGGCGGAAGCGTCACCACGGTTGCACTCGACCCGCCCACGGGCCCGGGCACCAGCATCACGGCGAGTGCAGTCACGACGGAGAACGCCGCCGTCATCGCGACGGGTGCTCGCCAGCCGCGCAGCCGCCGTCGGCTCCGGATCGGTGCCTCCACGAAGCGCAGCGACAGGTCGGCGAGCACGACCGACACCAGCACCCGTGCCGCGTCCAGCACGACACCGTGGAGGTTGGTGCGGTCCGGCGACATCAACAGGATCACCGGCCAGTGCCACAGGTACAAGGCGTAGCTGCGGTCTCCCAGCCAGCGCAGTGGAGGGCTGGCGAGCACCCTCACGCCCGCGCCGTCCGCGGCCGCGACCACCACGACGGCCATCACCAACGCGAATGCCGGGAAGCCCCAGCGGAACAGCCAGTCCGAATGGTCGGATGCGCGCACCACGATCAGTGCGGCGCATCCGGCCGCCACTGGGGCCAGTCGTCTGGCCACCAGGCCGCCACGAAGTGAGCCGTCCGGCCGTTGCCGGGTGATCGCCGCCGCGGCGGCGCCGATGAGCAGCGTGTGGGCGCGGGCGGCGGTGTTCATGTAGGTGCTGGTGGGCGAGAGTGGATCGAACCACGCGATCATGAACGCGATCGAGGCGATCGATCCGACCGTGGCGATGGTTCCCACCGTGGCTCGCGAGTGTCGAGACCAGCGGGCCACGGCCCACAGCGCCACCGGCCAAACCACGTAGAACTGCTCCTCGATCGCCAGCGACCAGAAGTGGCTGAGCGGCGAGGGGTTGCCGAAGCGGGCCCAGTAGTCGCCCCCGCCGGTGATCGTCCCCCAGTTCGCCGCCCACGCCAGCGACCAGAGCAAGTCGCGTCGCAGTGACGACACGGTGATGCCGGCGAGTGGCCACACCACCGCCACCACGGCCAGGAACAGCAGGCTCGCTGGCATCAGTCGGCGAATGCGCGAAGCCCAGAAGCGCCGCAACCGAACCGTTGCCCCGTGCTCGATCTCGGCGAGCAGCCTCCAGGTGATCAGCCAACCCGA
>JANONE010000535.1:0-6892 GCA_031420675.1 Ilumatobacteraceae bacterium
GGCGTCGTCGAAGAGTAACTTCATCTGGGTGGTGATCTGGTGCGGTTCGACGCCGATGTTGGCCATTCGCGTCCGGTGCCGGCCCGCCCATCGCCACACGTCGCCGAACATCCGCCGGTGAATCCGATCGGCGAAGTCGATGGTCAGCAGCCGGTCCGTGCTGGCTACCCGCCGCCCGAGCGCCCACAGCGTCGCCGTCTCGATGTTCGCCTGTTCGGCCAGGTTGAGGTCTGCGCGTGTAGCGACGAAGGTGGGGATCAGCCCGTCGATGTCCTCGTCAGTGAGCGGGGTTACTCCGGTCGCGTCGCCGCCTGGGAGTCGGGTCGTCACGGGCGCTCCGGTTCGTCCCAGAGGCGGCCAGCGGTGATCAGCCTTGCGGCGTAGTCGTCGATGCGACGTTCGAGTTGGTCGGTTGTGAGCCCCTGCTGTTCGAGGCGCATCGTTCGATCCACTGTGGCAATGTCGACTCGGGCGACCGTGCGGGCTCGGTTCCCGATGATCTCGGTGAGGCTAGTTCGGGGAACGAGCGCGTAGACGAGGTCGCACTCGAGGGCCTCGGCCGCGCGACGGAGCGTGTCGAGTTGGACCACGCCGTCTGCCTCGGAGCGTTCGAGTTGAGCGACAGCAGGCTGTGAGATGTCCATGCGTGCAGCAAGCTGGCGACTGCTCATCCCGAGAGCGTCGCGGATCGCTCGCACCCACCCCCGAGCCGGGCGCTCGGCGAACGCCGAGATGTCGTGGTCGTGGAAGCGGGCATCGAGTCCACTCCTGGCGAGTGCTGCGCAGGATCGGTCCACAGCCGACGAATGTCGTCGGCGAGCGGTCCGGGCGGCGGGCGATGGGATACGCCGTCGCGGGCCCGATCGCGCTGATCGTCGCTGACCGGCTGATGGTGGTTGCGGCGAAAGGGATCGGTGCCGATCTGGGCCTGGACCCCTTCGTCGTCGGAGCGACACTCGTAGCCCTAGGAACATCGTCACCGGTGCGCACCTCGGCATCCGAGTGGAATTCGCTGTCGGTGCCTGCCTGGTCGCGCTGCTACTGGTGGTACCCAACGCATCCGGGACGGTGCCTCGCTGGCGGCGAGGTGTGCTCGTCATCCTTGCAGCCGGGTATGCGACAGCCGCCGGCGCCTTGGGGGGTTGAGGCTCGGCGGCGGCTGACGCACCGGTCGGTCGCACGACGGGTCCTGAGCCCGGAGCCGTAGGCGGCGATTGGGAGGGAACGCCATGCGGCGACGGTTCTCCACGGTTGCGAACCATGTGAAAGGGTTGCGGGCGCATGGCCAACAATCCCCGAGCCGCGAGGCTGAAACGGTGCCTCGCTGGTCGCTGCCGCCGATTCACGAACTCGCGCAGGCGCGGGCCGCTCGTCGCGATTGGGAGGCGGTTCATCGAGATCGACGGATTCACATACGGCGGACTGTTGGCGATCGAGCTCTTCACCACCGTCCTTCCGTTGATGATCCTCGGCTACAGCTACCTGTCCGGGTTTGCCGACAACGTCAGTGTCGGCACCGTTCTGGTTCACCAGTTCGGTCTCGACGCCAGTTCGGCCGAGATTGTTCGGGCGGCGTTCGGCTCAACGTCGGGACTGCGCTCGACCTGGACGGTCGTCGGCATTCTCGGGTTCGCGGTGTGGGGCATCCCGATGTCGATGACCGTCGCGGCGATGTTCGCGCGCGCCTGGCGGCGCACGCAGCTCGATTTCGGCGCCAGGCTGTGGCGCGGCCTCGTGTGGTTCCTGCTCTACCTCGTCTTGGTTGCCGTCCGCGAGCGCATCGCCTACGTCAGTCACGTCGACTGGTACGGGCGAGCACCGATGTTCCTCGTGTCGTTGATCCCGACGTGGGCGTTCTGGTCGCTGAGCCCATCGTTGCTCATTCGAAACGGTGGGCAGGGACGCAGATCGCTGGCGCTGGCCGGCCTCGGTGGCATGATCATCGACGGGCTGATCCTGAGCATCGCGGTTCATATCGTGTTTCCGGAGCTGCTCGCCGGGTGGGTCCAGTTTGGTCCTATCGGTGTGACGATGGCGCTGATGACGTGGGCCGGCGTGATCGGTACCACATGGGTGGTTGCTGCTTGCGCCGGTGCGGTCATCTGGGAGCGGACTGCGCCGGTGGCGACCGGGCACGGGGCAGATCATCAAGGCAACGGGACCTTCGGCCCGAGCACGCCTGCCACGACGATCGACGGTTCGCGCTGCTAACGGTGGAGGTCGAGGCGGCCCTACCGACGAAGGGCATGCTCGACGGGGACAGAGAGCAGGGCGTCGCCAACACATGCGATGCCCGGACCTCCGTCTCAGCGTTGGCCCAGCTTCCAGATTGGTCGAATGCAAGCGCCTCGCAGCAGGCTCGGTCCTTCAACGCAAGTACGTAGTCGAGGGATTGCGTCGGTTCGTGTCGGGCAGGTATGCCCTTGCCCTGATCTCCGGAAGATCGTCCGGAGCGCTTGTAGGTGCCGCCCTCCTCGGTCTGCCGATGTTCATCGTCCATCTGGCTCGGCCGGATGGACTGGGATTCGGTGAAGTCAAGTTCGGCGTGCTGCTCGGCGCGGGCATTGGTGCGGTGGCAGCGCCGCTCGTGTTGCCGGCGTACCTACTGGCTGCTCCCAGCCATACGGTCGTGTGCGTTCTCGTCCGGCGCGTGGTCGGCGTGTTCCGTTTGGTCCCGCGCTGGCATTCGCGTCGACCCTGACGGTCATCGCCGGGTTGCTGGGGAGGTTGTGATGAGGCGTTTGATGCGTCCCGCCGCGTTCGCCGGAGTGTCGATCGCCGCGATCGTCGGCTTCGTCCTCGCCGGCCGACTGAGCCCTGAACGGCTCTCGCTGAACGATTTCGGCGGATGGCTGGACCTCGCCACCTTGTATCTGCCGCCCGCCCGCCATCTCAGGGCGATCTTGCCAGCAGGTGTAGCAAGGCGCTGCTCAGGTCATTCACGTTGTGAACACCGGACCCGGGGCGCACCTACGGTCGCTCGCAGCGTTCCCTCGACGGCGTCGCGAAAGCTCTTGCCTTGTCCGTGTTGCGGCGCGGATGCGATCGCTCGCTCGCGAGGTGCTCGATGCTTGCGACGCGTATGGCGAGGTGCATCGAGTCCGGCTTGCGCGTGTGGCGGAGGCGCCCGTCGGCGAGGAGCCGGTCGATGTATTGGCGAGAGACGCCAAGAAGCCGTGCCGCTTCGGCGGGAGTCACCTCGTCCTCGTGGTGGTGACGTACACCGCGTGGCGACCGGCTGCGAAGTCGCGCCTCAGCCGTTCAGCGAGGGCAGCCACGAGATTGCCGAGCGCTGGCTGGCCGGTGAGCGCTTCGAGCAACTGCGCCGGTGTCGCCGGTGACGTCGATTTGACCCCCACACATCACTTCGCGCTTGAGCTACAGCGGGGGTGGATTTCATCTGGCGCTATCGTGCCTCGGTGTGGACGACGAGGATGTTGCGAGCCCGCTGGTCGAATCAGTCATGGCAATGCTCGAGTCTGGGCCAATGCCGGTCAACGAAGTAGTCCGGCGATTGGACGAGCACAACCTCCTACAGGAGCTTCGTAAGGTTGGCGTCGAGTGGGAGGACCTCGGTAACGCTGTCCTCGACGAGATCCTCGACTCTGACGCTGTTTGGACCACATCCGAGAACGTCATTGCGCGCACCGACCGCTTGCTCGATGGCTTGGTCTTGACCCATCGGGTGACTGTCGGTGAACTCGCTGATGACAACGTGCATCTCTGTCCTGATCTGGTGATCATCGATTGGAACCATCACGACGAGTTCGCGCTTGCTGGCGGCGGTCGGCTGCATCGAATGCCGTCCCTGGCGCCCCGGCCCGGCTTTGATGACAGCACGCTGTCGAGCCCTGACGGCTGGCTCGACGGGTTCGCCAACGGCGATGTGGTCGCGTTCCGATTGACGGAGGCCGGGCTGTCCGTCGAACTGGCCGATGCGCTGGCCGATGACATCGCTGAGGTCAACGCGCTGCGCGCGTCTGTTGAATCGCGGCTCGGCGATGACGAGGGGGAGGAGGCGGTCCCACTCATCCTCGACGCGCTCACGAGCGCGCCCGGAACATTCCGCCGTCCAGTTCGTCCACTGGGCGAGTTGCTCGAGGCGGCTGGTCTCGAGCAACGGGGCTTCTCCTTTGGAAGGAGGGGGTATCCGTGGCGCTCGTTCGCCGACCGCTTCAACGATCGTCGACGAGAGCAGATCGTCGAGCGATACCCCTTCGATGCCTGCTGTGTCGCGTCGTTCGACCGGGTTTGTCAGGCCTATGAAGAGTTCGACGAGACTGAGCCCGACGTTCGGGCGGTGGGGGAGGCGTTGGCGCATGGCGGCGTGGCCGAGGCGTTCGCGGCGTTTGTGCTTCACGACTCGGTCACCGGCGACGAGCGGCTGGTGCGCTTTGCGAATCAGCTGCTCGTCGGCTCGCAGGGGCGTCGCCGGGCGGGATCGCAGTATCTTCTCGGCGTCGAGGCCGAGCGGCGTGGCGACGCCCACGAAGCCGAGCACTGGTTCGAGGGCGCCCTGCGTGATGATCCCGACGACGCGGGGTCTGCGTTGGCGCAGGTCGACTACGCGGTCGATCGAGGTGATCTGTCCCGTGCGCTCAGACTGCTCCGGCATTCCGGCCTGGTGCCCGATGAGGGAACGATCGAATTTCTGGAGGACGCTCGTCGCGAGTTCGAGTCGCCTTGGCGTTCCGTCGGCCGTAACGATTCGTGCCCATGCGGATCTGGCCGAAAGTTCAAGGCCTGCTGCATTCGCGAGCCGAAGATTCCGCTCGCGGCGCGGATGCGGCTGTTGCGTCTCAAGCTCGGTCAGTTCGCCAGCGCCGAGCATCGTCGCAGCAGGCTTGTCAGCGTCGCCATCTCCGCATGCGACCCCGATGATCCGAACCTGATCGAGCAGGTCCGATCTCTCGTTGGGAACATGGCGATCGTAGACTTCGCGCTCTATGACGGTGGCGTCGCCGCCGACTACCTGAACCAGCGCGGCAGTCTCCTACCAGCCGACGAACGCGAGCTTGTGGAAGCCGTGCTCGCCAGCCCGAGAGTGTTGTGGGAAGTGACCGAGGTGGACCGCGGTCGCGGACTCGTGTTGCGCGACACGGCAACCGCTGAGACGATCCACGTGGTCGAGCGCACTGCATCACGAGAGGCGCAGGTCGGCGAGCTTGTCATCAGCCGTGTTGCTCGCGTGTCGGACGAGATTCATCTCTGGGGTAGCCCGCTCAAAGTGCCCGTGCGACTGCGCGAGTCCGCGCTCGCACTTGTGGAGATGCATTCTGATGCCAACCAACTCGCTTCGTGGTACGGAGACGCGATCGCGTTCCCCAGGATCATGACCAGCGAAAGCGAGCCTCTCATGCTGTGCCACGCAGAACTCACCACCGAGATCGCCCAGGACGACTTGGCGACGATGTTCGGTGAGGTCTTCGTTGAGGACTCGCCGAATGTGTGGACCGAGACGTGGGAGCTGGCCAACGGCGAACGTATCAGCCGGGGCACGGTTCGAGTGGAGGACGGCCGGGTACTGGTCGACACAATGTCGGAGGAGCGCTTGGAGCGGTTTCTCGACACACTCTTCGAGTTGTTGCCCGATGCCGACCTCGTTGTCAACGAGCGACGCAGTGCTCGTGATGCCGTTCGGGAGCAGCACGTGAACGGCGATGTCTTCGATCAGGACCCCGGCGATGGTCCAGAAGACGTGGCCCGCGTCCTGCAGGGCTATCTGCGCCGGCGAGAGTTGGCCTGGTTGGACGAATCGATTCCGGCGCTTGGCGGGCTCACACCCCGCGAGGCCGTCGACGACCCGACCCGCCGCGAAGATCTGGTGTCGCTCCTGCGCGAACTCGCCGACATGAACGTCGCCGGCGCCAACGGCTTCGATGCCGACCGCCTCCGCAATCTGCTCGGACTCACGTAGCGGCGCGACGTGAGATGTGGCCCATCTCCCGCTTGCAGTTGTTGCAGATGGTGCTTTCATGCGGATGTGTCCGGCGGCCGGTGGGCGTTGCGTGCAGCTCTGGATGATGCTGGCCGCCTCGACGAGCAGTGACAGGAGGCCAGGTGATGACGGCCGACAGCACGTTACCGTTGGGCGAAGTCTCGAAGTGGTTCGATGTCGCCGCGGTCGGCAGCTTGGAGCGCGGTGATGTAGTTGCGTCGGGCGGTGCCGTCGATCTCAATTTTCTGGGTCTTCCGGCATGAATGTGGGTGCTTTCGCGGGATGACGCGCCGGTTGTCCTTGTAGGGCAGGGGTTTTGGCGCCGGTAGCTCGTCGGGTGATCCGTGTCTGTTTGGCGGCGGTCCTACGCGGGGCGATTGGCGACCGCGTGCCCGAACCCATCCGCGTGACACGCACGGACGGTTCTCTAGGTTCGGAGCTGCGAAGCAAACCGAGCTGAGGAGACCCGAACCCGTGCGTGTCAACACTGCATTCAAGCGCCTGCTGGACCTGTCCGGGGTGACCGTCTCCGCCGTGGAGTTCCGTCCCGCCCGGGTGGTGGTCACCGTCAGGCCGCGGAGCCGGAAGCTGCGCTGCCCGAAGTGTGAGTTCACCACCAAGGCCCGCCACGACACCCGGCCGGTCTCCTCGTCGTGGCGGCATCTGGACCTGGGCTCGTGGCGGCTGGAGGTGCGCGCCGATCTGCGCCGGGTGCGCTGCCCCGACCACGGGGTGCGCACCGAAGGCGTTCCCTTCGCTCGGAGCGGGTCGCGTTTCACTCGCGATTTCGAGGATCTGGTCGGGTGGCTGGCCACCACCATGGACAAGACCGCGTTGTGTCGCCTGATGCGCATCGACTGGGACACCACCGGGCGCATCATCGAACGAGTGATGGAGACCGGGCTCGACCCCAACCGGCTCGACAACCTCTTCGTCGTGGGCGTGGACGAGGTC
>JANONE010000536.1:0-16362 GCA_031420675.1 Ilumatobacteraceae bacterium
ATCCCCAAAGGCCTTGGTGAGCTGACGCAGCACGATCCGACTCATTCCCGCTAAGTGTAGGGATTTGAGCGGGACCCGAGTAGGGCCATTGGCCTCTCGACTGGCTGTACGCTGGTGCTACCTTCGTGGTCATGCGTCGCTTCCGTGTGTTGTCGTCAGTGTTCGTCGTTGGTGCGTGCACCCTTGCGATCACCGCCTTGCCTGGCAGTGGGTCTGCCCAACCCGCAGCCGGTAGGTCGGTTGTGGCCTCGCCGCCACCGGTCACCGAACCTCCGTCGAAGCCCTTCCAACGCAGCACCGGGGCGGAGAAGGCGATGCGCCCTGCCCGCACCGAGATGGTTGCGAGTGGATACCTGTTCGTGCCGATCAACCCGTTCCGCACCCTCGATTCGCGGGCGTACTCGGACGGGTTCATGGTCGCAGGCGACACCTGGTTCTTCGACGTGCTCACCGATCAGGTCGGCTCACCCATGATTCCCGAGTCTGCTGTGGCCGTCACCTACAACCTCACGGTTGTCGGCACGCGGGGCGGCGGCTACTGCGCCCTCTACCCCGCCGACATCAACTGGCCGGGTAACTCCTCCATCAACTGGACCCAGACCGGCCAGACGATCGCCAACGGCGGCACCGTCGCCATCGGGTTCCTCGATGCCGCTGGCCAGGTGGAGATCTACTGTGATTCCACTGGCGGGTTCGCGGGGACCGACTTCATCCTCGACATCACCGGCTTCTACGGCTGAACAGGGCTGGGCACCGCTAGCATTGCCACGTCCATCGGGGCCAACCCTCCGATGCGATGCCAGTGACACCACCGTCACGGCGACCTCCTCCCCAGGAAGGCAGAACATGGCAGACCAAGAGATCATCGACGCGCACAAGCTCCACGAGGGCGACACGGGTTCGCCCGAGGTGCAGATCGCCCTCCTCACGGGCCGCATCAACCACCTCACCGGTCACTTCAAGACCCACAAGAAGGATCACCACAGTCGTCGTGGTCTGTTGAAGCTGGTCGGCCAGCGCCGCCGCATGCTCGACTACGTGAAGGGCATCGATGTCGAGCGCTACCGCGCCATCGTCGCCGCCAACGGTTTGCGGAGATAGTCCTCGGCCCCCTCGACGGCTTGGTCCGCCGCTTCGCCGTGCCGCGCTGCTAGCCTCAGCTTGACATATACACCGAGCGGAACCTCTGGATCGGTTGTCAGTCGTGAGTGCCGAAGTTCCTCACGGGTCATGCTCGACAGAGCGATGCCCGGAGTCGAAGCGTCGGCATTGCCGACTGGGAACCGGCCTCCGCTCCAAATACCCACGCGATATTTGCGCGTGAGTTCGAAAGGAGCTCGCTATGGCTGACGCCATCCGAGTATCCGGTGCCGTGACCGGCACCGACAAGATCCTGTCGTTCGAGACAGGCAAGCTGGCCCAACAGAGCCAGGGCGCCGTCGTCGCAACGCTGGGTGGAACCACCGTGTTGGCCACCGCCAACGCTGCCAAAGAGGCGAAGCCGGGCATGGATTTCTTCCCGCTCACCATCGATGTGGAAGAGCGTGCCTACGCCGCCGGCAAGATCCCGGGTTCGTTCTTCCGTCGTGAGGGCCGGCCCACCGAGGACGCCATCCTCACCTGCCGCCTCACCGACCGCCCGTTGCGCCCGGCCTTCCCCGATGGCTTCCGCAACGAGACCCAGGTGGTGCTCACCATCCTCGGCGCCGACATGGCCAACCCGCACGACGTGCTGGCCATCAACGCCGCGTCTGCCTCGCTGATGATCAGCGGCATCCCCTTCGACGGCCCCATCGGTGCTGTGCGCGTAGCGCACACCCAAGCCGGCGAGTGGATCCCGCACCCCACCTACGAAGAGGGTGCCGAGAGCACCTTCGAGCTCGTGGTTGCCGGTCGTCAGCTGGACAACGGCGATGTCGCCATCATGATGGTGGAAGCCGGCGGCACTGCCAAGAGCTTCCAGTACTACGCCGACGGCGCCCCCAAGGTCGATGAGGCCGCTCTGGCCCGCGGCCTCGACGCCAGCAAGACCTGGATCAAGGACAGCATCGCCCTCCAGCGCCAGCTCGTCGCCAGCGTCATCGCCACCAAGGGTCCCATCGTCCCGATGGTGTTCTCCGTCGCCGCCGACTACACCCCCGAGGTATTCGCCGCGGTCGAAGGCATTTGCACCCCGGCGCTGAAGCTGGCCGTAGCCATCGCCGGCAAGGCCGAGCGCAATGCTGCCACCGACGCCGCTACCGCCGACGCGATCGCCCAGCTGTGTGGCGAGGGCGCCGAGTTCGCCGGGAGCGAGAAGGGCGTGAAGGAGGCTGTGCGCAGCCTCACCAAGAAGCTGGTGCGCAAGCGCATCGTCGACGAAGGCTTGCGCATCGACGGTCGCGGCCCGCGCGACCTGCGCCCGCTGATCAGCGAAGTGGGCATACTGCCCACCGCTCACGGCACCGGCCTGTTCCAGCGTGGCGAGACCCAGGTGATGAACGTCGTCACCATGGCCATGCCGCGCATGAACCAGCTGCTCGACACGCTCGGCCCGGAGACCCACAAGTACTTCCTGTTCCACTACAACATGGCCCCGTGGGCCAATGGCGAGACCGGTCGCGTGGGTTCGCCCAAGCGTCGCGAGATCGGCCACGGTGCGCTCGCCGCCCGTGCGCTGCTGCCGGTGCTGCCGGGCCTCGACGAGTTCAACTACACGTTGCGCCTCGTCGCCGAAGTGTTGGCCTCCAACGGTTCCACGTCGATGGCCTCGGTCTGCTCGGGCTCACTGGCCCTGATGGACGCCGGCGTGCCGGTGAAGGCCGCCGTGGCCGGCATCGCCATGGGCTTGGTGTACGCCGAAGGCAAGTACACCACCCTCACCGACATCCTCGGCGCCGAAGACGCCTTCGGCGACATGGACTTCAAGGTGGCCGGCACCGCCGACGCGATCACCGCCCTGCAGCTCGACACCAAGATCGACGGCATCCCCGCCGACGTGCTGGCCGCCGCACTGGATCAGGCGAAGGAAGCCCGTACGGCAATCCTCGAGAACATGAACGCCTGCCTCGCCGCCCCGCGCGCCGAGGTTGCTGCCACCGCCCCGAAGATCACCACGATCTTCATCCCGATGGACAAGATCGGTGAGGTCATCGGGCCCAAGGGCAAGGTCATCAACACCATCCAGCAGGAGACCGGCGCCGACATCGCCGTCGTCGACGACGGTGCCCAGGGCATCGTCACCATCGGCGCCGTCGAGGCGTGGCGCATGGAAGAGGCCAAGGCCCGTATCCAGGCGATCGTGTCGCCGCCGATGGCCGAAGTGGGCGCCACCTACCCCGGCCGCGTGGTGAACATCACCAAGTTCGGTGCCTTCATCAACATCCTTCCCGGCCGCGACGGCTTGGTGCACATCAGCAAGCTCGGCAAGGGCAAGCGGATCAACAATGTCGAAGACGTGCTCTCGCTCGGTCAGGAGATCGATGTCATCGTCGAGGAGATCGACGAGAAGGGCAAGGTCAGCCTGACCCCCGCCGACTCGTGGAATCCCGTGGTTCCCGAAGGCGCAGCGTCGTCCGCTGGCGGTGATCGTGACCGCGGTGATCGTGACCGCGGTGTTCGTGACCGCGGCGATCGTGACCGTGGCGATCGCGGCTCGGACCGTGGCGATCGTGGCCCCCGCCGCGAGCGTGCGTCGGTTCCCGCGACGACAGCTCCTGCCGGTGGTGCGAGCGTCGAGGGCGTCGCCGTCTCGTTCGACGATGCGTTCGATGCCGAACTGGCCGGCGAGCTCGGCGATCTCGGCCCCGGTGGCGAGGCCGGTGGCAACGCCGGTGGTGGCGACCGTGGCGATGACCGCGGTGGCGACCGTGGCCGTCGGCGTCACCGCTGACCTGGTAGCTCGTTGACCGATCAGCTGGTGACCGATCTACGGATCACACAACTCGACTCAGGCCTGACGGTGGCCACCGAACGCGTGCCTGGCGCGCTGTCGGTGGCCACCGGGGTGTGGGTCGGGGTCGGCTCGCGTGACGAGCCGGATCACCTCAGCGGTGTCAGCCACTTCCTCGAGCACCTGCTCTTCAAGGGCACCGACACGCGCAGCGCGCAGGAACTGGCCCGCGGCGTCGATCGCCGTGGTGGCGACTTCAACGCGTTCACCGCCAAGGAGTACACCGCGTACTACTGCCGTCTGCCGGCGCGCCACGCGTCGTTCTGCGTCGAACTGCTGGGCGACGTCCTCACCCGACCCGCCCTGCGCGAGGACGATGTGCATGGCGAGCGTCAGGTCATCCTCGAAGAGTTGGCGATGGACGACGATTCGCCAGACGACGTCGCGCACCGCCGATTCGCCGCTGCACTGTTCGAAGGTCATGCGTTGGGCCGCGACCCGGCGGGCGACCGTGAACACGTGCAGGCCATCACCCCCGATGACGTGCGCTCGTTCTTCGCGCAGCACTACCGGGCAGGGGCGATGGTCGTCGCGTCTGCGGGGCCGCTGGGTCACGACGAGATGCTCGCCGAGATCGAACGCTGCTTTGCCGGGGTGAGCACATCCGGGGAGCGACCGATGCGTTCCGGCCCTGCCGCGCCCGGCCGCGGAGCGGCCATCGATGACGACAGCGAGCAGGTGCACATCGTGATGGGCAGCCGTTCGCTGGCCCGCAGCGACCCGCGCCGCGAAGCGCTCGATGTTGTCAACCACGTGTTCGGTGGTGGCCTGTCGAGCCGGCTGTTCGAAGAGATCCGCGAGCGCCGCGGGCTGGCCTACGCGGTCTACTCCGGCGTCAGCAGCTACAGCGATGCCGGCGTGTTCCAGATGTACGCGGGCACACAACCCGAGCACGCCGGCGTGGTGCAAGGTCTGATGCACGCGGAGCTGCAGCGTCTGGTCGCGAACGGCATCACCGATGAGGAGTTGGAGGTCGCCGTCGGCTACCTCACCGGCGCCTTCGAGCTGGGCCTGGAAGACACGGGCGCCCGCATGGCGCGTAACGGTGGACTGCTGCTCACCACCGGCGACGTGCGCCCGATCGATGAGCAGGTGGCTCGCTGGGCCGCCGTCGACCAAGCTGCCGTCCGCGACGTCATCGCCATCGTGCTCGACACCGAGCCGATCGTGGTGACGGTGGGACCCTCGGCCTGAGCCGAGGTCCTCCTGACAGCTTGCTGTCAGGCCGTGGGCGGGGGCAGGTGCAGACGGGCTACGTTCGTCTCCATGAGTGGAATTCGCGTGGGCGTGGTGGGTGCAGGTGGGCGCATGGGCGCCACAGTGTGCGAGGCGGTCGCTGCCGACGACGCCCTGGAACTGGTTGCGGCGATCGAGCCGCGCGCCGTCGGCCAGCAGCGCGGCGGTGTGGCAGTGGCCGGCGAGTTGCGCGCCCTCGCTGATGCCCAGGCGCAGGTGGTGGTCGACTTCACCGTGGCGTCCGCGGCGCGTATCACGTTGCCGTGGCTGGCGATGCACGGCATCCATGCGGTGGTCGGTACCACAGGCTTCACCGACGACGACCTCGCCAACGTTCGTACTGCATTCAGTGGCAGCAACTGCCTGATCGCCAGCAACTTCGCCATCAGCGCGGTGCTGATGATGCGCTTTGCCGAGCTTGCGGCCCCGTACTTCGACACCGCCGAAATCATCGAGATGCACCACGACGCGAAGATCGACGCGCCGTCGGGCACGGCCGTCGCCACCGCCCAGCGGATGGCGGCGGCCAGCGACGAGTGGGCACCGGACCCGACGAAGCACGAGGTGTATCCGGGTGCTCGCGGCGGTGTCGGCCCGGCGGGCATTCACGTGCACTCGGTACGCATGCGCGGGATGATGGCCCATCAGGAAGTGATCCTCGGCGCGCAGGGGCAGACGATCACGATTCGCCAGGACAGCTACGACCGCAGCAGCTACATGCCGGGTGTGGTGCTGGCGTGCAAGCGCATCGCCGACCACCCCGGCCTCACCCTCGGTCTCGATTCGTTCCTCGGTGTCTGAACGGCCCGGTGTCTGAACGGCCCGGCCTCTGAACGGGGTGCGGCTCAGCCCAGCGACTCGATGGCGGCGGCGTAGTTCGGCTCCTGTGAGATCTCGGGCGAGAGTTGGCTGTGCACGACCGTGCCGTGCTCGTCCAGCACTACCACCGCGCGGGCGAGCAGACCGGCCATCTTGCCGTCGGCCAGCGTGACGCCGTAGGCGGTGCCGAAGTCGCTGCGGAAGGTGCTGGCCGGGACCACGTCGTTGAGTCCCTCTGCCACGCAGAAGCGGCGCTGAGCGAACGGTAGGTCGGCAGACACGCACAGCACGACGGTGTTGTCCAGGCTGGACGCGAACTCGTTGAACTTGCGCACGGTGGTAGCGCACAAGTCGGTGTCGAGGCTGGGGAAGATGTTGAGGATCACCCGCTTGCCGGCGAGATCGTCGGCGGTGATCTGCGAGAGATCGCCCTTGGTGAGCGCGAACGACGGCGACGGTGCGCCGACCGAGGGGAGGTCGCCAACGGTGTGGACGGGGTTGCCCCGAAGTGCAGTTTCAGCCATGCGGCAGGTTCTACCACGCCATGCAGAGGGGCGTGTCACCCTCCTTTGCGGAAGTTGCGCACGTTGGCCAAGACCACGATCACCAGCGTGACGCCGATGAACCACAGTTGGTAGCTGGTGGTGAAGTTGATCACCGACCGCAGCTCCGACTCGAACTCCTTCGCCAACCACCACAGCAACACCAGCCGGCCCGCAATCCCGATCGCTGCAAGTGGCAAGAGGCGACGCCACCTGGTGCGCGCAGCACCGCTGAGCACCCACACGATGTTGCTGCCGACGAGCAGCGGCACCACCGCCCACTCGGCCCGAGCGAAGGATTGCTCGAACTTGCTCACTTGCTCCTGCGGCATGCCGAGGAAACGCCAGAACCAGCGCAAGGCCTGGTCGCCATAGGCGCGGCCGATGTAGTGGCACACCACTGCGGAGAGAGCCAGCCGCGCCGTCGCGATCAGCGCCCATGCGAACGGGCCGAGATCCGAGGGAACGGTGAGCATCAGGTGGCGGTTGCGTGCCGACAGCGCGATCAGCACTGCGGGGTGTTCGTCGACCAACTTGCTGAGCAATATCGAACCGACGTTGGCCACCACGAGCAATCCGACGAACGCGGCGAGCCAGAACGGGCCGGAGCGCGGTTCGGGCCGGCGGGCCTCTTCGATCAGGGTTTGGTCGTCGTCAGTCACGTGCGCGCACACTATGCGGCGCCGCCCTCGGGGGCGCGGCAGGAGAGGGGAACATGCGATTGTTCATCGTGGCGGGCGCAACGATCTTGAGTACGACGATCCCGGGAGGGTGCGGCGCGGACCGGCACGACAGTGCGCGCTCGGCGCAGACGAGTTCGACGGTGCCGATCGCCACGGTGGCGCCGTCCGAGGAGGCGTTCCCTGCCAACGGCGTCACCGAATCGGTCCTTGCGATCGACAACAACTTCCTGCCCCAGACCCTCAGCATCGTGGCCGGTACCGAAGTGGCGTTCGAGAACAACGGCCGCAACGTGCACGACGTGGTGCCCGCCGACGACAAGACCGCCAGCACCTGGGGTGTGCTACAGGCCGACTTCGAACCGACCGACACCTACGCCTACGTGTTCACGAAGCCGGGCACGTACCTCTACTACTGCACTATCCATGGCACACCGACGGCGGCTATGTTTGGCTCGATCGTGGTCACAGCACCATGACCTTCTAAGGGGAGCACACGATGAAGCGTTCGATTTTCGCGGTCGCGACGGCCGCAGTTCTGCTGATCGCCGCTTGCAGCGACGAGCGCAGCGCCAGCACCACCAGCGCGGTGGCGGCCGAGACCGCTTCGCCCCCCGACACTATTGGCGACACGACCACACCCAACGACACGATTGCCGGCGTCGGCGTCGACCTGGGCGGCACGATCACCGTGCCCGACGACTTCGCCACGATCCAAGCTGCCGTCGACGTCGCCGAACCAGGGGCGCTCATCCTCATCCAGCCGGGCACGTACCACGAGGCGGTCAACGTCACCACCGACAACCTCACCATCCGTGGCCTAGATCGCAACGAGGTCGTTCTCGATGGCCGGCTCGAACTCGACAACGGCATCCGCATCCTCGGCGCGAAAGGCGTCACCGTCGAGAACATGACGGCGATGAACTACACCCGCAACGGCTTCTTCTGGACCGGCGTCGACGGCTACCGCGGTTCGTACCTCACTGCGTACCGAACCGGTGACTATGGCGTGTACGTGTTCGACTCGATCAACGGCGAGCTCGAGCACATCTACGCTGCCGGTAGCCCCGACGCAGGCGTGTACATCGGTCAATGCTTCCCATGCAACGCGGTCATCGACGACGTGCTCAGCGAGCACAACGGCCTCGGCTACTCCGGTACCAACTCGGGTGGCAACCTGCTGATCGTCAACTCGGTGTTCCGCTTCAACCGTGCGGGCGTGGTGCCCAACAGCGGTAGCTACGAGCTCTGCTACCCGCAGCGCGACACCACCATCGTCGGCAACGCCGTGTACTCCAACAACCAGCCCGACACCCCCGCGATCGATGTGGCGATACTCGCGATGGGCAACGGCATCCTCTCCGCCGGCGGCCTACTGAACAACATCGAACGCAACCTGGTCTACGACCACGACAAGAGCGGCATCGGCCTCGTGCCGTTCCTCGAGGAAGACCCCAACGACTCACTGCCGCTGCCGCAGGAGTGGTCGAAGACTTGCGAAGAATCGAAGCAGGACACGCTGCAAGATCCGGGTGCCGCCATCTTGTGGGACTCGGCGCAGAACAGGGTGATCGGCAACGTGCTCGAGAACAACCGGGCGGCCGACATCCTCGTCGCCTCCGCCGGCACCGACGTGAGCACGCTGGGCAACTGCTTCAGCGAGAACACCTTCACCACGACCGCTCCGAACAACCTGGAGACGCTGGCGCCCTGCGACGCGACCGGTAGTGGCGATTGGAAGGACGGCGAGTACAACATCGCCGCCTGGCTCGGTGAGACCCACCCGCCGTCGGTGGACTGGAAGATCGCCACACTGCCGACCCTGGAGCCGCACGTGAACATGCCCGACGCTGCCACGGCGCCGGCGCACCCTGCCACCGATGTGCCCAAGAAGGTCGACCTTGCCGCCATCACCGTGCCCTCCAAGCCGGCCTGATCCGTTCGCGCCCACCCGATGTGTCGTGCCGTGCGCTCACACCGGCTGGCGTCGATCGTGGCCGTGGCGACGTTGGCGCTGGCAGCCTGCGGAGGCGGTGGCGGGGGCGGCGGTGGCGCCGCGCGGCAGCCTGCGCACGCGCACACCGACGTCACGTCGCTCGGTCGGCCCGATCAGCCGATCGCCGGGCCTCAGGGCGGCACCCCGCAGTTCCTCGTCGAATGCCTGTACAGCCACGCTGCCACCGACGACCCGATCGTCTACCCCGGCCGGCCCGGGCAGAGCCATCTGCACGTGTTCTTCGGCAACACCGATGTCGATGCCTTCACCACCATCGCCTCCTTGGCGCAGGGCGAGACGACGTGCGATCAACCGCTGGACAGGGCGGCGTACTGGGCGCCGGCGCTGCTGCGCGGCGCGGAGGTGCTGACCCCGGTGAAGAGCACCGCGTACTACCGACCCGGCGAGGGCATCGATCCGTCGACCGTGCAGCCCTTCCCCGAGGGCCTGATGATGGTGGGCGGCAACTCCGGGGCGAGGGGCGAGCAACCGTTGTCGATCGTGGCGTGGAGCTGTGGGGCCGGCATCGAACGAGCCGTGCTGCCCCCGGAGTGTTCGCAGGGGCGCTACCTGCGTCTGCTGGTCACGTTCCCCGATTGCTGGGACGGTGTCCACCTCGACAGCGACGACCACCATGCCCATGTCGCATACAGCTCGCGCGGCGCCTGCCCCGACGGTTTCCCCGTGTCGATCGTGCAGTTGCAGTTCAGTGTCGAGTATCCGGTGTGGGGTAGCACCGAGGGTTTGCTGCTGGCCAGCGGTGGCCTCACGACCGGCCACGCCGACTTCATGAACGGCTGGGACCAGGCCAAGCTGGCCAGCGAGGTGCAACTGTGCATCCACCGCGAGGTGGTCTGTGGCGTGGCCAGCGGCTGACCGACGACGGTGCCGCAGCTACAGCCGGCCGCTGGCGATGACTCGCTGAAGGAAGTCGGCGGTCTCGCGCCGGTCGGGCGCCGTGAACAGCTTGGCCGGGGGAGCGGCCTCCAGGATCACGCCGTCCGCCAGGAAGCACACCAGGTCGGCGATCTCGCGGGCGAACCCCATCTCGTGGGTGGCAATGATCATCGTCATCCCCTGTGCACGCATGTCGCGGATGATGTTGAGGACCTCGCCCACCAGCACTGGATCGAGCGCGGCCGTGACCTCGTCGAGCAGCATCAGCTCGGGCTGCATCGCGAGCGCGCGAACGATGGCGACACGTTGTTGCTGCCCGCCCGACAACTGGTCGGGAAAGGCGCCGGCCTTGTCGGCCAGGCCGAAGCGTTCGAGCAGCTCCAGTGCGCTGGCGTCAGCAATCGACCGCGATTGGTCGAGCACCTTCCTCGGCCCGAGCGTGACGTTGCGCAGCACGCTCATGTGGGGGAACAGGTTGTAGCCCTGGAACACCATGCCGATGCGACGACGGATGGGATCTGGGTCGAGGCCAGGCCGACTGATGTCCACGCCGTCGAGCAGGATCTCGCCGTCGTCGATCGGCTCCAGCAGGTTGATGCAGCGCAACAGCGTGCTCTTGCCCGAGCCGCTGGCGCCGATGAGGCACACCACCTGGTGCTCGCCCACCTGCAGCGACACATCGTCGAGCACCAGCTTGGCGTCGAACGACTTGCGCACGTGGTGGATGGCGACCTTGACGTTCGAATGGGCGTCGTCGTTCAGGTGGGCGTCGTCGTTCACCTGTGCGTCGTCGTCGGCGGTGCTCACACGACCACCGACCCGCCGGTGCGCCGACGATGGCGGCTGGTGTACCAGTCGACCAGTCGTGTCTCGGGAATGGTGAGCACCAGAAAAATCAGCGCAGCGACGGTGAACGGGGTGTAGTTGCCGGTGAGGTCCTTGATCGACTGGGCGCGGCGGAACACTTCGATGATGCCGAGGATGCTCATCAGTGCGACGTCCTTCTGCAACGAGAGCAAGTCGTTCATCAGCGGTGGCACCACCCGGCGCGCGGCCTGGGGCAGCACCACATGCCGCATCGTCTGCGTCTGGCTGAGGCCCAACGATCGGGCACCGGCCCGTTGGCTCTCGTGGATGCCCTCGATGCCCGATCGGAACACCTCGGCGACGTAGGCCGAGTACGACAGGATCAGCGCCACCGGCCCCCACAGGTACACCGAGTTCAACGCGCCGCCGAAGCCGAGGACATGGAATTCGCCGTGCAGGCCCAGCTTGGGGATGCCGAACCCGACGAGGTAGATGGTGAGGATGACGGGGATGCCACGAAAGATGTCGGTGTACGCAGCAGCAAACGCCCGCAGAGGGAACAGCAGCGGGCTGCGGGCGTTGCGGCAGAGCGCGATGGTGAGCCCCCACGCAAGGATGAACGGAACACAGACCAAGAACAGCTTCACATCGACCCAGAGGTAGCTGAGGATCTCCGGGAAGTCCTTCTTGAACCGGTCGCCGTTGAAGAATATCTGCCGCACCTTGGGCCAACCCGACGCATTCGTGATGCCGTACCAGGCGACACCGACGACGAGCACGGTGGAGACCGTGGCGATGGCGGTGGAACGGCGACGCTGACGGCGCAGCCACAGCTGGCGACGGGTCGGCGACGACAACACGGGTGCGACGTGAGAGGGCGCCGACTCGTTGCCGGCGCCCTCCGCGAGATTCGTCATGGTCGTTGACTGTAGAAGATCAATCCTTCGACAGGGTGGGTGCCTCGGTCCACTGGCCCATCCACTGATCGGTGATTGCCGCCAGCTCGCCCGATGCAGTGAGGTTGGCGAGCGCAATGTTGGTGCATTCCGTGAGTGGGCTGTCCTTCGCGAGCAACAGACCCCACTGGTCGCCGGCACCGCCGGCATCGATCGGGAACTGGCCGAACACCTTGGTGCCCTCGATCTCGACGGCGGCGATGAAGAGGCCGGTGGGCAGGTCGGTGATGATTGCGTCGATCTGCTTGTTGTCGAGGGCGGTCTTCGCGTCGGCGTTGCTGTTGTACGCGAACGGCTCGGCGTCGGGCTTCACCACATCGAGGATGAACTGCAGGCTGGTGGTGCTCGCCGCCGCCCCCAGGCGCAACGACTTGAGGTCGCTGAGCTTGGTGACATCCTTGGCCGGGCCATCGGCGTAGCCGAGCAATGCCTGGTTGGCGGTGTAGTAGGGCTCGCTGAACGACACGACCTGCTTGCGCTCGTCGTTGATCGTGAACTGCTGCAGGTTGAAGTCGAAAGTGTTGTCGCTGCCGGCTACGGCTGTGTCGAACGAGGTGCGCACCCACTTCACCGCTGCGCCCTCGAAGCCGAGCTCCTTGGCGACGGCCAGCGCGACTGCCGCCTCGAAGCCTTCACCGGACTCGGGCTTGTCGTCGATGACGTAGGGCGGGAAGGCAGGATCGCCGGTGGCGATGGTGAGCTCGCCGGCCTCGAGGACCGTGCCCTCGGCGCAGGCCTTGGCGTCGGTGGTCACGGCCTCGGCGGTGGGCGCGGTGGTGGATTCCGACTTCGTGTCGCCGCCGCAGGCAGCGAGCAACAAGGTGGCCAGGGCCGCCGTCGCGAATATCTGTCGTTTCATGCTGGGGAACTCCTTGTCATTCCAAATGCAGTTGTTCACACTGGTTCGCCGACGATACCACTGCAGCCAGAAATACGATCAGCTGGGTCTACTTTACGGGGAACCCCTTGACGATGAGATGGAATCAGTCTTAATGTCTCACCTCATGTCAGCCGCTGCCACGTCCATCGAGTTGCGCGTGCTGGATGCTGCCAAATCGTGCTGCGCGCGGTGGGGCATCGCAAAGGTCACCATCGACGACATCGCCAATGAAGCCGGTGTGTCGCGGGCGACGCTCTACCGACTGTTCCCCGGCGGCAAGGACGTGCTGTTCGAAGCGCTGCGCGTTCGCGAGCTGGAGGACTTCTTCACTCGCCTCACCGTTCACGTCGCCGATGCCATCGACCTCGAGGATCTCCTCGTGCGCACCGTTGTCGCTGCCACCCGCGAGCTGCGCGACGACCAACACCTCGCTCTCATGCTTGCCTCCGAGCCCGGCGACACGCTCGGCCAGCTGACGGTGGAAGGGCTGCCACGCATCATGCGCGTTGCCACCATCTTCCTGGTGCCGCTCGTCGACCGCTACCTGCCCCGGCGCGAGTCCGCTCGCCTGGTGGAGCTGCTGTCGCGGCTCGTCATCAGCTACTTCCTCGCACCCTCGGACCATGTCGATCTCGGCCACGCGGAATCCGCCCGACCGTTCATCAACGCCTTCATCCTTCCCGCCTTCCAAGCCTCACTCGCCTGACGCCTTATCACCAGGAGCTGACCTGCAATGACCGTGACGCACAACGACAACGAAGCGATCATCGGCCGCGCCGAGATCAACGACATCGACGCGATCCTCGCGATTCCTACCGCCGATCCGAACGAGATCGAGCACGTGATCAAGAACAACGCCGACACGATCTTCACGTGGGACTACTCGTTGTCGCGTCCGGCGCTGCGCAAGCTGTACGAGAAGGCCAAGGTGGGCCAGTGGAACGCCACCACCGACCTGCCGTGGGACACCGATGTCGACGTCGAGAAGACCGTCATCGACGACCAAGCCCTTCTCGGCACCGGTATGGACCCGTCGGTCTACATCGGCACGCCGGTGGAGAAGTGGGGCGACAAGGAGTGGTTGCAGTTCGGTGTCGAGGGCAAGAACTGGAGCCTCAGCCAGTTCATGCACGGCGAGCAGGGCGCGCTCATCTGCACCGCCAAGATCGTCGAGACCGTGCCGTGGTACGACGCCAAGCTGTACGCCAGCACGCAGGTCGTCGACGAGGCCCGTCACGTCGAGGTCTTCGCCCGCTACCTGGACGAGAAGCTCGGCGGGCAGTACCAGGTGAACATGCACCTGCGCATGCTGCTCGACGACATCGTCAACGACAGCCGCTGGGATATGACCTACCTCGGCATGCAGGTGATGGTGGAGGGTCTCGCCCTGGCTGCGTTCGGCTTCATGCATCAGTTCACCACCGAGCCGTTGCTGAAGCAGCTCCTGCGTTACGTCATGAGCGACGAGGCCCGTCATGTGGCGTTCGGCGTGCTCAGCCTGAAGGAGTGCTACAACCAGATGACCGATGCGGAGATGAAGGATCGCCAGGAGTTCGCCTTCGAGGCGGCCATCCGCATGCGCGACCGCTTCATGCAGCAAGAGGTATGGGAGCGCATGGGCGTCAACACCCGCGACATCCTGCCGGTCGTGTTGGCCGACCCCACTCGCGCGGTGTTCCAGAGCATGCTGTTCAGCAAGATCGTGCCGAACTGCAAGAAGCTCGGTCTGCTCGATCGCAACGACAAGTGGTTGCGCCATCGCTTCGAGGAGATGGGTGTCATCCAGTTCGAGGACTGGGCCGACACCGGTGAGGAATACATCAACTTCGAGCTCGCCGATGGCGAGAAGATGCAACCCGCCGCCGGCGAGTGATCAGCACCCGCTGCAACTGAACGGGGAGCGCCAGGGCGCTTGAACAGCCACCCAGGATTGCCCGGGCCGGGTCCGTCCGCAGTGATTCGGTCAACTACGCTTTCGCTCGCATGCCCCATCCGTCCGACCCGTTCTTCTGCACGTTTCACGCGCTGCGCATCAAAGGCTTCGCGAAGGCCGATACCGTCGCCGAGCTTGCCGATCTGCCGCTGTCGATCGTCGAGGAGCATCTTTCGGCGCTCGAGCAACGCGAGTGGGCCATGTTCCGCGAAGCCCGGCAGTTGTGGCAGCTCACGACGGTCGGTCGCGAGGAGCACCTCATCGCGCTCACCGAGGATGTGGGCAACTCACACCTCTCGGTCGATCTGCGCGAACCGTACGGTGCGTTCCTCACGATCAACGAACGGTTCAAGGGCTTGTGCGGCGAATGGCAGTTGCGCGACGGTCAACCCAACGATCACACCGACCCGACCTACGACGGTCAGGTCGTGCAGCGGTTGGTGGCCTTGAACGGCGACTCGGCGCCGGTGGTGGCGCGCATGGGCGACGTGCTCGTAAGACTGGCTCCCTACGGGCCGCGCCTGGCACGGACGTGCCAGCGCGTGGTGGAAGGTGAAACGAATATGTTCACAGGTGTGATGTGTGGCAGCTACCACGATGTGTGGATGGAACTGCACGAAGACCTCATCCTCACCCAGGGCATCGATCGCGCTGCCGAGGGGAGCTTCTGATGGCCCGCTTCGGTCGTGTGCTGTCCGCGATGATCACGCCGTTCGACTCCAATGGTGTGCTCGACCTCGATGAGGCTTGCCGCCTTGCTCGCCACCTGCAGGCCGACGGCCACGACGGCCTGGTGATCGCGGGTACCACCGGCGAGGCGCCGGTGCTCACCGACGACGAGCGGCTCAGCCTGTTCGCGGCGGTCATCGAAGCAGTCACCATCCCGGTCATCGCCGGCTCGGGCACCAACGACACGGCTCACTCGGTGCACCTCACCAAGGAGGCCACTGCGCTCGGTGCGGCAGGCATCCTCGCACTGTGCCCGTACTACAACCGGCCGTCGCAGGCCGGCATCGAGGCCCACATCCGTGCGATGGCGGCGTGCACACCGCTGCCGCAGATGATCTACGACATCCCCATCCGTACGGGGCGCAAGATCGCCACCGCGACGCTGCTGCGCCTGTTCCGCGAGGTGCCCAACATCGTCGCTCTCAAGGACGCTGCCGCGAACCCTGGCGAGACCGCCGCGCTGATCAGCTCGGCGCCCGACACCGTGGAGGTGTACAGCGGCGACGACGCCATCACGCTGCCGCTGCTGGCATGTGGCATCGTCGGCACGGTCGGTGTCGCGACGCATTGGACCGCCCCCGACCACCAGGAGATGTTCGACCTGTGGGAGAAAGGCGATACCGACGGGGCTCGCCTGGTCAACAGCCGCATGCTGGAGAGTTTTGCGTTCGAGACGGGTGACGACGCACCCAATCCGCTACCGACCAAAGCGATGATGCGCCACCTCGGGATTCCGGTTGGCCAGGCGCGCCTCCCCATGGGCGATGCGCCGGCCTTCGTCGAAGCGCGTGCCATCGAGGTATGGGCCAACCTGCAACGATGGAGAGATGCGTTTCCCGACCGTCCACTGTGATCCGGCTCCTGTCGAGAGCGGTGGTTGCTGATGGCTGACCCAGTTCGCGTGATCTTCCTGGGTGGTCTCGGTGAGATCGGCCGCAATTGCATGGCTATCGAAC
>JANONE010000537.1:0-2038 GCA_031420675.1 Ilumatobacteraceae bacterium
CAGCCAGCGATCGTCGTCGTCGCGAGCGAGGAGATGGGCAATCGTCTCGTCGGCGATCGATTCGGTCGCGTCGAAATCAGCTTCGGAGGGATCATTCTTGATCTCGACGTTGACCCACATTCCCATGCAGGCGTCGAGCCCATCGCCCAGTGTGGGTACGTGCTCGGGCAACTCTGCGCGATCGAGCGCAGCGATCAGGCGACCGTCGCCCAGGTGCGCATTGTGGTGCACCACCAGCACGCCGTCGGCCGTACGGCGAACATCCAGCTCCACGGCCTGCGCGCCCAGTTCGCCGGCGCGACGGAACGCCCCCACCGTGTTCTCCCGCTCGGCCTTGCTCGCCCCGCGATGGGCGATCACCTGTGGCCGGGTGACCTGTGACATAGATACCCCCCCATCACAACCAAGTATGGGCAAGGGCCAATCGACCCTTGCGATACACACGATTGTTACCTACCGTTTGCCGGAACGTGAAAACGCTCACAATCCTCGATCATGTCGGGCCCCCGGCGATCCCATTGGAGTGAACAAGTGACCATTCCGGCCTCGAGTCTTGCATTAGCCAATGCCGACTACACCTGGCGTCAAAGCGCAATCTGCAGCGACACCGATCCCGACCTGTTCTTCCCGGTGGGAACCACCGGCTATGCGCTGGTGCAGATCGACCGCGCCAAGCAGGTCTGTGATGAATGCCCGGTGAAGATCGACTGCCTGGACTACGCCCTCGAGACCAACCAGGACTCGGGCATCTGGGGCGGAACCTCGGAGGAAGAGCGTCGCATCCTGCGCCGCCGCGTCGCCGCTCGCCAACGCGTGTTGGTGTAGCCCGAAACGACCCCGTCGCCTAGCGGATCATCTCAGCGACCAACGATGGGTCAGCACGACGATGCTGGGTGTTTCGCACTCCTGTTCGGTGGCCCGGCGCACGATGTCGCTGAGCTGGTACCCCATGAGTTGCTCGACTGGGTAGGGCTGCTCGCCGACGATCAGCGGCACGGGGTCGCCGAGGCGGCGCTTGAACTCTCGGGCACTGCGGGCCGGCTCGACAGAGGATCGTCGTCGTGGACGATCGCCAACGCATCGGGCGGAGCTCCAGTTGCAGCAGCGTTCACCTCGAGCACCGCCGAGACGAATCCGGTAGTCCCATTGGTCAACGCTGATCCGTCCGACTCGGCGCCGACCACCTGCCGACGCGCGTCTCTATGCGTCGTCAGGGCATGGGCTGGCCGCGTTGGCCGATCCGAACGTGCCGAACGATTCGGTGTCGACCTGCTCCACCCGCCCAAAGCCACGAAATTCTCGCTCGACGCCGTCGAAGTAGCCGTGTTGGTACGTGGACGTCGTCGCGCCGCCGCCGAACATTCCCTCCGTCGGCCCGAGCGGGCCGCCGACATCGTCGATCATCGCGTCGTCGAGGCCGAGTTCGGCGAAGTCCTGGCCGGCATCAGCTGAGATGACGAGCTGACCGTCAAGTTGCTCCGCCGCACCGAACTCCTGCACCACACCGAACTCCTGCACCACACCGAGACTGACCGGAGCGTTCAGTCCGCCCTCGCCGCCACCACCGTCGAGGGCGTATGGGTCGACAGTGGGAATCATCGACGGGTCGAGTTCGGGCAAGATCTCGATCAGGTCCGGCCGAATCGTCGTGACCACGCCCGGGAGTCGGACGACATCGATCTCGGCGAACCCGAGGACGTCGGTCGCCTCGCCCTGAGGTGTCTCGTCGCCCGGATCGACCGGTACAGGCGGTGGCGCAGAAGTGTCCGGGCCGTTGTGGGGGCTGTCCGGGTTGCCGGTGTTGGTGTTGCGAATGTCGACGGCCGTCAATCCCGCCGCACCGATGAAGTCGCCGCGGGTCACCCCGGCGAAACCACCGACCCCTGCTGTCATCGCCACGTCGCCGTCGACGTACTCACCCTCGGCGTCGCCACCCTCGTCGTCGGCCTTGTCCTCTTCTTCGTCCTTGTCCGCTTCCTCCTGCTCTTCCTCCTGCTCTTCTTCCTGCTCTTCTTCTTCGTCATTCTCTGCTTCGGCC
>JANONE010000538.1:0-3244 GCA_031420675.1 Ilumatobacteraceae bacterium
GCCACGGCTCCTCATTCTCGACGAGCCCACCTCGGCGCTGTCCGAAGCCGAGGCCGACCGCCTCTTCGAGGTCGTCCGACGCCTGAGCCACGCTGGCGTCGCCATCTTCTACGTGTCCCACCGGCTCGCCGAGATCGAGAAAATCGCAGACCGGCTCCTGGTGCTGCGCGACGGCGTGATCCGAAGCGACCAGGGGCGGCCCTTCGATTGGGCATCAGCCCTCCACGACATGCTCGACTCGGACGAAGCCGAACGGCACGAGCGGGCGCTCGAGCTGCGCGGCTCCGACGAGACGCTCGTGCTTGAGAACGTTCAGCTCCTTCCCAAGTCGGTACCGTTCGATCTGTCGATCCGGGCCGGTGAGGTAACCGGAGTGTTTGGTCTGCTCGGTTCCGGCGGCAGTCAGCTCGCACACGGGATCTTCGGATCCGATCCGTTCGTCGCCGGAACGATGACCCTCAAGGGTGCGCCGTTCCGGCCCAAGTCGCCGGCGGACGCCATCGCCCGCGACGTTTACATGGTCCCCGAGGACCGGATGAGCGGGACGCTCATCAAGAACTGGACGGTGGCGATGATCTCCACCTTCCCGTTCCTGGGCGAGGTCTCGCGCTTCGCCGTCCTCAACCGCCAGGCCGAGTCCAAGGTCGGCCGTTCCGTCATCGACGACTTCGGAGTGATTGCCCAATCCGAAGACGACGCGGTCATGTCTCTCTCCGGTGGTAACCAGCAAAAGGTCGTCGTCGGCCGTTGGCTCCGCAAGCAGCCAACCGTGATGGTCCTCAACGAACCGTTCCAAGGCGTCGACGTCGGCGCCCGCCACGACCTGGCAGAGAAGGCACGAGAGGTCGCAGCAGCTGGTTCAGCTGTCGTGGTCATGTCGACGGACCTGGAAGAGATCATTGAGACCTCCGACCGCGTGGTCGTCCTTGCCGACGGAAACCTGCGGTTCGACGCCTACCTGTCGGAGACCAGCAGGGACGAGATCCTGCAACGACTCTCGGAGGTTGAATAGTGGCCAAGACAACCGCGCATGACGGGGCGGAAGCCGCCGCGTCAGCCAAGGACTCCGTCCCCGGCGGGCAACGCAAGAAGCGCGATGCGCGCGAGATCGTCGTGAGGTACGGATTCATTGCCGTTACGGTGGTGTTCTTCGTCTACTTCTCGGCGACCATCGAAGCGTTCCGATTGTCATCGACGATGTTCTCGATGCTCAAGTTCACCGCAGTGGTCGCGATCGCCGGTCTGGGCGTCACCGTGACGATGGTCGTTGGCGGCCTCGACCTCTCTGTCGGGGCCACCGCCGGCATGTCGGTAACGGTCGCAGCGATGACAATGGTCATCTACGCCCAGCAGGGCTCGGTAGCAATCGTTGCCGTGCTCCTCGCCGGGGCAGGGATCGGTGCGTTCAACGCGCTCCTCATCGTGGTGTTGAAGATCCCCGATCTGCTGGCGACCCTCGCCACCATGTTCTTGGTCCAAGGTTTGAAACTCGTCCCCGTTGACGGCCAGTCGGTCTCGTCGGGCCTGATCCTGCGCGACGGTACGGTGGCCCCCGGCAAGTTCACCAAGGGGTTTCTCGAAATCAATCGTGGTGAGCTCGGCCCGGTGCCGTATCCGGTGGTCATCTTCGCGGTCCTCGCCGTCCTCACCTGGTTCCTGCTCTCGCGCACCAAGTGGGGCCGGATCATGTATGCGATCGGCTCGAACCCCGAAGCCGCCCGCCTCGCCGGCGCCCGCGTCGGGCGGTACAAGGCCTTCGCCTACATCCTCTCGGGCATCTTTGCCGCCATCGCCGGTCTGATCCTCGCCTCCCGCATCGGGCAGGGCGACATCTCGGCCGGCAACTCTCTCCTGCTCGACGCTGTCGCTGTCGCTCTGGTCGGCACGTCGGTGCTCGGCGTCAACAAACCGAACGCCTTCGGTACCGCGCTCGGTGCGATCCTCATCGGCATCCTGCTGACCGGTACGACGATGATGAACTTCCAGTACTACTGGCAGGACGTCGTGAAGGGCTTGGTGCTCCTCGTCGCACTGATCTTCTCGTTTACCCTGTCGCGCAGGAAGCAGCGCTTTGTCGCTGCGGTTCCGCTGTGAGCACGACCGACGCTGGTGAGGCCGCGGCCAACCGCACCGTTTGGATCGATGCCGACGATTCCACCACGGTTGTCTGCATCGACCAGCGGCTGCTGCCCTTCGAGTACGACGAGGTGTCGATCCGCACCTCCAGCGAGATGTCCAAGGTGATTTCCGACATGGTCGTGCGCGGTGCCGGATGCATCGGCGTGTCGGCCGGGTATGGGATGTACCTGGCCGCTCTCGCCACCGACGGTCTGGGTGCCGTGGCGGCCGGCACCGCGCTGCACGCGGCGGCCGCCGAGCTGGAGGCGAGTCGCCCGACTGCGATCAACCTCAGCTGGGCCGTCCGGCGCCAGCTACGTGATCTGCTCGGCATCGAGGACTCGGGTGAGCGGATCGCTCGTGCCCGCGACGTCGCCGAGGCGATCGCTGAGGAGGACATCGCGATGTGCGCGGCGATCGGCCAGCACGGTCTCAAGGTGATCGAGGAGATCTATGCCCGCACCGACGCCACCGTCAACATCATGACCCACTGCAATGCCGGCTGGCTGGCGTTCGTGCAGCACGGCACCGCCACGGCGCCGATGTACGCAGCGCATGCGAAGGGCATTCCGATCCACGTCTACGTGTCAGAGACCCGGCCTCGTAATCAGGGCGCCCGACTCACCGCCTGGGAGCTCCAGCAGGCAGGGGTGCCGCTCACGCTCATCGCCGACAACGCGGCAGGTCACCTGATGCAGCACGGGATGGTCGACATGGTCATCGTCGGCAGCGACCGCACCACGATCGCGGGAGACGTCGCCAACAAGGTAGGCACGTACATGAAGGCGGTACTCGCCAAGGAGAACGGGGTCCCGTTCTACGCCGCGCTGCCGTCGAGCACTCTTGACCCACAACTCCGCGACGGCGTCGCTGAAATTCCGATCGAGGAGCGTGGCGGCCACGAGGTCACGACCGCGACGGGATGGCTCGATGGTGTTCATGTCGAGGTGCGCACCGCTGCGCCCGGCGTCGAGGCTGCGAACTTTGGCTTCGATGTCACTCCGGCCCGGTACGTGACCGGAATCATCACCGAGCGCGGCATCAGCGACGCCAGCGAAGCCGCGATTCGCGCGCTGTACCCCGAGTTTGCGGAAAACAGCGGACAGACGGGTGGGAACGAGAGCTA
>JANONE010000539.1:0-1578 GCA_031420675.1 Ilumatobacteraceae bacterium
GCACGAGCTTCGTGTGTCGGCTGGTCAACCGATCGAACTCGAACAGCAATCAAAATCGGGCTCTTGTGACCGATCCGTGGGTGGCTGAGTAGTCCATCCGCGGTTGCACCCCGTTTGCTTCCTACGTTTCTGAGCTTCTTGACGGTTCAGAACGCGGAGGTAAACGGGGTGCGGTTGACGATGTTATGGGCTCGGCTGCTCGGGCTGGTGAAGGCTGTCGTTGAGGGCGTCGAGTTCGACGAGGCCGAGGAGTGCATCGTGGTCTCGGTGCGGCCGCGCAAGGGTGCCAAGCGACGGTGCGGGCGGTGCGGGAAGCGGTGCCCGGGCTATGACCAGGGTGAGGGGCGGCGCCGGTGGCGGGCACTGGATCTGGGCACGATCCGGGCGTTCATCGAAGCGGACTCGCCTCGGGTGCGCTGTGGCGTCCATGGGGTCGTCGCTGCGCAGGTGCCGTGGGCTCGCCATGGTGCTGGTCACACGTACGCGTTCGATGACACTGCGGCGTGGCTGGTGACGCACTGCTCGAAGTCGGCGGTGCGTGATCTGCTGCGCGTCGCCTGGCGCACGGTCGGATCGATCGTGACTCGGGTGGTCGCCGACGCCGAAGCAAAGACCGATCGGTTCGCCAATCTGCGCCGGATCGGGATCGACGAGATCTCCTACAAGCGCGGCCACAAGTACCTGACGGTCGTGGTCGACCATGACAGCGGGGTGTTGTTGTGGGCGCATCCCGGACGCGACAAAGAGACGTTGGGGAAGTTCTTCGACCGGCTCGGCCAGGAGCGTTGCGCGAAGATCACCCTGGTCAGCGCCGACGCGGCCGAATGGGTCAAGACCGTCGTCGCTGCTCGTTGCACCAACGCCGAGCTGTGCCTGGACCCGTTCCACATCGTGGCCTGGGCAACCAAAGCGCTCGACGAGGTCCGCCGCGAGGTGTGGAACGCGGCGCGACGCAACGGACAGAACGCGGTCGCCAAAGAGCTCAAGGGCGCCCGCTACGCGTTGTGGAAGAACCCCGAGGATCTCACCGCCCGCCAAGGAGCCAAGCTCGCCTCGATCGCCGCCACCAACCAGCGCCTCTACCGCGGGTACTTGCTCAAAGAGCAGCTCCGCCAGGTGTTCGCCCTCAAGGGCACCGCCGGGATCACCCTCCTCGACCGCTGGCTGAAATGGGCTCGCCGATGTCGCATCCCGTCGTTCGTGAAGCTCGCCAAGTCGATCACCGAACACCGGGCCGGCATCGAAGCCGCGCTCACCCACGGCCTCTCGAACGCACGCGTCGAAAGCGTCAACACGAAACTCCGTCTGCTCACCCGCATCGCGTTCGGGTTCCGCTCACCCGAAGCCCTCGTCGCCCTCGCCATGCTCGACCTCGGAGGGCTCTGCCCACCCCTGCCCGGTCGCGCAGCCGCCTGATAGCACCCACGGATGCAGCACAAGAGCCGATTTTCCTGACTGCGGCGCACTGCGGTGACAACGACACGCGAGTTCAGGTCTCGTTCGACGCGAACTACACGCAGGGTGATACCTACAGCGGCACGTTCTTCGCTGACCCGCTGTACTCGCACGTGCAAAGCG